>NZ_JBFOCN010000123.1:0-122675 GCF_040907815.1 Aeromonas sp. s6 | reverse complement strand
TGCGCGTCATCGACATTTATACCCATCGCTGGCGGATCGAGGAGTTCCATAAGGCATGGAAAACCGGAGCAGGAGCCGAGAGGCAACGCATGGAGGAGCCGGATAATCTGGAGCGCATGGTCTCGATCCTCTCGTTTGTTGCAGTCAGGCTGTTACAGCTCAGAGAAAGCTTCACCCTGCCGCAAGCGCTCAGGGCACAAGGGCTGCTAAAAGAAGCGGAGCACGTAGAAAGCCAGTCCGCAGAAACGGTGCTGACCCCGGATGAATGTCAGCTACTGGGCTATCTGGACAAGGGAAAACGCAAGCGCAAAGAGCGCGCCGGGAGCTTGCAGTGGGCCTACATGGCGATAGCCAGACTGGGGGGCTTTATGGACAGCAAGCGAACCGGAATTGCCAGCTGGGGCGCCCTCTGGGAAGGCTGGGAAGCCCTGCAAAGTAAACTGGATGGCTTTCTTGCCGCCAAGGATTTGATGGCACAGGGGATCAAGATCTGATCAAGAGACAGGGTCTATCCCATGCGACAGGGGGCACCTGATCCCGCCAAGCGCCTGCTCACCGAGAGCTACAGCCTCTACCAGCCAAAAGGCGGACAGGTTCGCTGGGATGGCCGGCAGCTCGTCGCCCCTGGCGTCATTGCGGCGCAGTCCGGTTTCTCCATCGTCGCCCAGCTGCAGGAGAGCGGTGTCAGGGTGGATGACTCCAGCAGGGAACCACTGATCCTGCTCAAGAAGGTCGCGATGCAGCGCGCCGTTGCCGCCGCCCTGCAAACCGGGGTCGCAGAACGGACCCTGGCCGCCCACCCGCAGTTGCAGGCCACACTCGAGCGGATCACCCCTCCCCTGGTCGAAAAACCCTACTACCTCATCTTCTCCCACCCCTTCCATCAAGCCCACCCCGATCTCAGCCAACAGGTGTGGGACGAGATTGAGGAGGTGCGACACTCCGCAGCCTATGCCCGCTTCGTCACAGGCATGGCGTCACCGGGGACCCCCTGACCCGCTCTTCAGCCCTGTTCGCGGCACAGGGCAAGCCAGGCCTCGGCGGTGCGGGAGAGGTAGCGATCCCCTGGCCAGATCACCCCGAGCCGCCAGCTCAGCGCCGGGGCCAGAGGGCGCAACACCAGGCCGTCCGGCGTCAGCCGCCGGCAGATGGGCTCCGGCAGGAAAGCGACCCCCATGCCGCTTCGCACCATGGCGGTGAGGAAGTCCCACTGGCTGCTGCGGGCCGCCACCTGAGGCACGAACCCGGCTTGCTCGCAGGCCTGCTCCAGCCGCTCGCTCAGGGTGAAGGCCTGGGTATAGAGCAGGAAGGGTTCGTCCCGCAGAGCCTCCAGCCGGATCTCGCCCCCCTCGCGCCAGCGGGGCAGGTCCGGTAGCACCACCCGGATGGGGTAACTGTCCAGCTCCAGGGCGCAGAGAGCCCCCTCTTCCCTGGTCGGCAGCATGGTGATGGCGAGATCCAGCTCCCCCGCCAGCACCGCCTGCTCGATGCGCCGCCCGCCATATTCGACGATGGAGAGCTCCACACCGGGGTAGCGGCTGCGATAGGTACGGATGAGATCCGCATAGACATGGCCCACCATGGGCGGGATGCCGAGGGCAAGACGCCCGGATTGCAGGCTCTGCAGATCCGCCAGCTCCGCCTCCAGCTGCTGCATCTCCGCCAGGATGGTCTGGGCCCGATTGAACAGCACCTGGCCGCTGTCGGTCAGGGTGAAGCGGCGGCCAACCCGGCTCAGCAGGGGCTGGCCCAACTCCTCTTCCATGTTGCGGATCATTTTGCTGATGGTGGGCTGGGTGACGAACAGCTTTTCGGAGGCGCGGGTGAAGCTCTGCTCCCGCACCAGCTCGACGAAGTAACGCAGGGCTCGAATATCCATGGTGCTCTCTTGACGGGGATGGCTGGCTAAATCATGCCTCTTTGGCATGATTTTGATAATTTAAATTCATTTTTTGCAGGTTTGCTCCCTCTCTATACTGTGAGCAGATTCACAGAAAGACGCTTGCCATGAAAACCCTCTGCCTTCGCTGGTTGCAAACCCCCTTCCAAATCGCCCTGCTGGCGGCCATCTGGTTGCTGGCCGACATCGCAGTGCGCACCTTGCACCTGCCCCTGCCCGCCAACCTCACCGGCATGTTGCTGCTGCTGGTCTGCATCCTGCTCGGAGTGGTCAAGGCCCAGTGGTTCAGTGCCGGGGCCCGCTGGCTGCTGGCGGAGATGCTGCTCTTCTTCGTCCCCGCCGTGGTGGCCGTGGTCAACTATCAGGAGCTGCTGCTGCAGGAGGGGTGGCGCATCATGGTGGTCCTGATCGTCAGCACCGTGCTGGTGCTCGGCACCACGGCGCTGGTGGTGGACAGGGTCTATCGCCTCGAGCTGAAGCTGGCCCGCCGGAGTCGCCGCCATGTCTGACACCCTGCTCGGCCTGCTCTGCTTCGCCCTGACCCTGCTCTTCTACTACGCCAGCAAGTGGCTCTATGGCAAAAAGCGCATCCTGCCCCTGATGCCGCTGCTGCTCGCCCCCACCCTGCTGGTGGCCGTGGTGATGCTGTTCCACATTCCCTACCGGGACTACATGGCCGAATCCCACTGGCTGCTCTGGCTGCTGGGCCCTGCCACCGTCGCCTTCGCGGTGCCCGTCTACGAGAATCGCCAGCTGATGCGCCGCCACTGGCTCTCCCTCTCGGTCGGGGTCGTGGCGTCCGTGGTGATGGCGGTGGGCAGCACAGTGCTGCTGGCCCGCTGGCTCAACCTCTCCGAGCTGTTGCAACGCAGCATGGCCATGAGATCCATCACCACCCCCTTCGCGGTGGAGGCGACCCGTTCCGTGGGTGGCAACGCCGATCTCACCGCCCTGTTCGTGGTGCTGACCGGCGTCATCGGCATGGCGGTGGGAGAAAGCGTGCTCACCGTGCTCGCCATCCGCAGCCGCCTTGGCAAGGGCGCGGGCTTTGGTGCCTCGGCCCACGGGGCCGGGACAGCCAGGGCCTATCAGATGGGCAACGAGGAGGGGGTGGTCTCCAGCATGGTGATGATGATCGCCGGCATGGCCACCGTGCTGCTCGCCCCCCTCCTGGGCCGGCTGTTCTGGTAACTCCGCTACCCGATAACAGAAGAGGCGCCCTGGGGCGCCTCTTCTCATTGCATCGTGTCACGCAGCCTCAGAGGCTGGCGCAGATCTGCCAGAGATCGTACTGGATGGCGGCGGCCGTCACTTCCCGGCCCGCTCCCGGCCCCTGGATCACCAGGGGGTTGGTGCGATAGCTGTCGCTCTCGATGGCGAACACGTTGTCGCAGGGCAAGAGGTTGGCAAACGGGTGATGGGGCTCCAGCGCCTCCAGCCCGACGCGGGCCTTGCCGTCGTGCTCGAAGCGGGCGACATAACGCAGCACCTTGCCGACCCGGCGCGCCCCCTCGAAGGCGGTCTGGATAGGGTCATCCAGCTCCTTGAGCCTGTCCATGAACTGATCGGCGGTCACCTTGCGCAGCGTGACAGGCACCAGATTCTCCAGCTCGATGTCGGCGGAGTCGAGCTCGAAGCCCGCCTCCCGCGCCAGGATGAGCAGCTTGCGGCGCACATCCTGACCGGAGAGATCCTCCCGGGGATCCGGCTCGGTCAGGCCGTGTTGCCACGCCTCGTCCACCAGTTCGGAGAAGGGGCGAGTGCCGTCATACTGCTGGAACAGCCAGGAGAGGGTGCCGGAGAAGATGCCGGAGACCCCCTGGATGCGGTCACCGCTCTGACGCAGCATCTGGATGCTGGACTGGATGGGCAGCCCGGCCCCCACGGTGGCGTTGTAGCGCCACTGCACCTGATGGTCGCGGCAGGTCTGCTTGATGCGCTGGTAAAACTCGCTGTCGGCGGCACCGGCAAACTTGTTGGCGGCGATGATGTGGATGCCGAGCTGGGCAAAGTCCGGGTAGTAGCGGCTCACCGTCTCGCTGGCGGTCATGTCGAGCGCGATCAGGGAGTCAAAACTGTGCTGCTCCAGCTGGGAGAGCAGCTCCGGCCAGATGAGCGGCTTGGGATGGAAGTTGTCCTGTACCTTGAGGGGATCCAGCCCCTCTTCGTCCAACAGCCCGCCCTTGGAGTCGAAGACCCCGTAGAGGGTGAGCGCCAGATTGAGCTCATGCTCGAGGCGCGCCTTCTCGCGGGCATAGAGCCCCAGCCAGTGACCGCCGATGTTGCCTTTGCCGAACACCACCAGCCCGACCCGGGTCGGGCGGCTGAACAGGGCACTGTGCAGAGCGATGAGCAGCGGCTCCAGCACGATCTGGCGCAGCACGGCCACCAGGCTCAGGCCGTCTTTGGCCACCTGCACGAACTCCAGAGGCTGATCCGCCAGCAGCTGGTAGAAACGGTGGCACTGCTCGGCATTGTCGGTGACGCCGGCCCCCACCAGGGCGACCAGGCTGAACCCCTCCTTCTGGATGAGGCCGGTAAAGTTGCCCTGCAACTGGAAGTCACGGAGCACCTCGAAGGCTCCCTCCGCCACTTCGAGGGTGTAGGCGAGGCGCAGCACCCGGCGATCCGGCTGGCGCTGCAGGGTGAGCGGATGGAGGCGATGGCGGGCCAGATGGGCCTCGATGGCCGCCACTGTCTGCTCAAAGTCCGTCTGCGGCAACACCTTGAGCTCGATGAGAGCGATCTGATCCACCGAGGAGACGATGCGGGCACCGCCGGAGCGGGGCGCACGGCGCAGGATGTGGGTACAGCCTTCGTCCGGATTGTAGCTGCAGCGCAGAGTGAGGCGCTGGCGGCTGTCGGCCACCGGCTGCAGGGTACGCGAATGCAGCACCGAGGAGCCCAGGCGCGCCAGCTCGTTGGCCTCGGCCAGACTCAGGCGCTCCAGCAGACGAGCCTCTTTCACCCGGCGCGGGTCGGCACTGTAGACCCCGGCCACGTCGCTCCAGATGGTGGTCGACTCCCCGTCCGCCAGCGCCGCCAGGAGGCTGGCACTGTAGTCGGAGCCGTTGCGCCCCAGCAGCAGGGAACGCCCCTCCATGTCGGCGGCGATGAAGCCGGTCACCACGATGCGACCGGCGTGCTCGGCCAGGCGGGCCTTGAGCAGCTCGCTGGAGAGGGCGGTATCCACCTTGATGAGGGCGCCGTCTTCTGCGCGCAGGAAACTGCGAGCATCGAGCCAGGCGGCCACCTCACCCCGGCTGGTGAGCAGGGCAGCCAGCAGGCGGGCGGACCACACCTCGCCAAAGGCGAGCAGGCCGTTGCGCTCGAAGCGGTCAAACTGCCCCTCCAGGGTCTTGGCAATCAGCTGCATGTCGTCCGTCAGTTGCTGGCTCAGATCGAGGTGAAGTTCCCCTTCCAGCAGGCCGTCGATCAGGCTCTGCTGATAGGCGTGCAGGGCGGTGATGGCTTCGCCTGCGGCCTCATCCCCCGCTTCCGCCAGCTCCACCAGCTGGATCAGCCGGTTGGTGGTCTTGCCTGCGGCGGAGACCACCACCAGCTCGTTGCCCCCCACCTGTTGCTCGACGATGCTGGCGACCCGGCGATAACAGACCGGATCCGCCAGGCTGCTGCCGCCGAACTTGTGTACATGGCGCCGCTTGAAGACTGCCTCTGTTGCCACCACACACTCTCCTTGTTGTTGTTCCATTACTTCACCTGCTCTGCCTGTTGTGCCAACTGCGCCTGTTCAAACCCCTGGGCCAGATCGGCCACCAGATCCTCACCGTGTTCGATCCCCACCGACAGGCGCAGCAACTGGGCACTGATACCCGCCGCCTGCTGGGCCGCAGGGGTCATGGCCCTGTGGGTCATGCTGGCCGGATGGGCCACCAGACTCTCCACACCGCCGAGGGACTCCGCCACCGAGAAGAGGCGCAGCCCCGCGAGGAAGGCGCGCAGCCCCGTCTCGTTGCAATCGAGCTCAAAACTTAGCATGGCGCCAAAGCCGGACTGTTGACGGCGCGCAATGTCATGGCCCGGATGGCTCGGCAGGCTGGGGTGATAGATCCGCTTGACCAGCGGCTGCTGCTGCAAGAAGGCGAGGATGCGATCCGTGTTCTCCTGATGGGTGCGCAGGCGCGGAGCCAGGGTGCGCAGGCCCCGCAGGGTGAGGTAGGAGTCAAAGGCACCGGAGGTGAGCCCCAGGCAGTTGGCCCACCACACCAGGGAGTCGGCCAGAGCCTGATCCTTGGCGATCGCCACACCCCCTACCACGTCGGAGTGGCCGTTGATGTACTTGGTGGTGGAGTGGACCACCACATCGGCACCAAGGGCCAGAGGCTGTTGCAGCAAGGGGGAGAGGAAGGTGTTGTCCACCACCACCTGGGCCCCCACCCCGTGGGAGGCCTCGGCGATGGCGGCGATGTCCACCACCCGCAGCAGCGGGTTGGAGGGGGTCTCCACCCACACCAGTGCGGGTTTCTGGGCCAGCGCGGCGGCCAGCGCCACCTCGTCTCCCTGATCCACGAACTGCACCTGGTAGTGGCCCTTGGCCGCCAGATACTCGAACAGGCGCCAGGTGCCGCCGTAGCAGTCGTGGGGGGCGATCAGCAGATCCCCCGCCTTGAGCAGAGCCGTGGTCACCAGGTGAACGGCCCCCATGCCGGTGCCGGTCACCACGGCGCCGGCTCCCCCTTCCAGGGCCGCCAGGGCGTCCGCCAGATTGGTGCGGGTCGGGTTGCCGGAACGGGCATAGTCGTATTGACGGGGCTCGCCAAAGTCGGCAAAGGTGTAGTTGCTGGAGAGGTAGATGGGGGGCACCACGGCACCGTGCTGCGTGTCTGTCTCAATCCCGGTGCGTACCGCCAGGGTGGCCTTGTGGGTCATGTCACTCTCCTTGATGGGTTGCCGGAGCCGGTCCGCCTCGTGTCGTCCAGCCCCGCTCTCATTTTCGCTGGCCGGACTGCCGGCCCATGGTGCACCACACTACGCCACCTTAAAAAAGCCGTCAACACTTCTAGACGTCTAAATGGCTTTGCTGTTGGATTGCCATTGAATTCCTTAAGGGTTAAAATCCGCGCTCACGGCCAAACGACTACAGGTGGAACATGGGTACAGAGTGGAACGGCGACTACGTCAGCCCCTATGCAGAGCACGGCAAGAAGAGCGAACAGGTCAAGAAGATAACCGTCTCGATCCCGCTCAAGGTGCTGAAGGTGTTGACCGATGAGCGCACCCGTCGCCAGGTGAACAACCTGCGTCATGCGACCAACAGCGAGCTGCTCTGCGAAGCCTTCCTGCACGCCTTCACCGGCCAGCCGCTGCCCTGTGACGACGACCTGCGCAAGGATCATCCGGACAGCGTCCCCGCCGAGGCCCGCGCCATCATGGAAGCCCTTGGCAAAGAGATCGAAGACTTCGACGCCGAGTAATGCGGCTGCCCATGGCAAACGATGCATCCCTTTCAATGACGCGGCCCGGTGCCGCGTCATGCTTATCTGCCACCTCCCCCTTCAGCCTGCGTCACTACCAGAGCGACATACAGAGCCACAGTCATGACCACGCCCAGCTGGTGATCCCCCTCGTCGGCCCCCTCGAGATCGAGGTGCAGGGCCGGGGATGTCGCCTCGCCCCCGGTTTTGCCTGCATCATCGCCCCTGGCCTTCGCCACGACTACGCCGCCGACCCGGCGCACGTGTTTCTGGTGCAGGAGAGCCACTGGCTGCCGGCAGCCCTGGGGGACCACCCCTTCGTCGAGCTGGATGAGGCTCAGCGCCACTACCTCGCCTTCCTGCACCGCATGGTGGCCGAGGGGCGCTACGTGGCCGGCATGGATCAGGTGTGGCTCGGGCTGCTGACCGAGGGACGCGGCATGGGCCCCGCCGTCGCTCCCCGCATAGCCCCTCGTATCGCCAAGGTGCAGCGTCATATGGAAGCCCACCTCGCAGACCCCCTCACCAACGAGGAACTCGCCGCCATCGCCTGCCTCGGCCTGAGCCAGTTCAAACACGCCTTTCGCCAGCAGGTGGGCACGAGCGTCTCCCACTACCTCAGGATGCGGCGCATGGCGCTGGCCCGCACCCTGCTGGCCCAGACCGCCCTGCCCATAGGCGAGGTGGCCAGCCGCTGCGGCTACCAGAACCAGGGGGCCTTTGCCGAGCGCTTTCTGGCCGAGACCGGACTGACTCCTTCCCTCTGGCGCCAGCAAAACGGCCGCCTGCCGTAATCGGTCGGCTCTTTGCCGAAGACAATCCCCGGGCATTCGAGGCATGCTGAGGCTCATGCAAGGTATGAGCAACGAGGAGCCAAGATGCAGACCATAAGCTGGCAGGATTTCGAGATGGTGGAGCTCAGGGTGGGCACCCTGGTGCGGGTCGAGCCCTTCCCCGAGGCGCGCCGCCCCGCCTACAAGGTGTGGGCGGATTTCGGCCCCGAGATCGGGGTGCGCAAGAGCAGCGCCCAGATCACCGACCTCTATCGACCGGAGGATCTGGTGGGCCGCCAGATCGTCGCCGTGGTGAACTTTCCCCCCAAGCAGATAGGCCCCATCCAGTCGGAGTTTCTGCTGACCGGCTTCTATCGCCCGGATGGCGCCGTGGTGATCGCCATCCCCGAGCAGGCGGTGGAGAATGGCGCCAAGCTGGGGTGAGACACGGCAAGGCAACCAGAAAGCAGAAGCAAGAGAGGCGACCCCCGGGGTCGCCTCTCTTGTTTGATGCTGACGGCCTGGCTTATTTCAGCAGGCTGAACAGCAGGGCCGAAACCGCCAGGGCACCGGTCAGCAGGATGAAGCCGTTGACCCAACGGTGACGGAAACGGGCCAGCGCCTCCACCTTGTAGATGGCCACCACCGGCATGATGAAGAGGATCATGGCGATGACGGGGCCGGAGAGGGTCTCCATCAACCCCAGAATGCCCGGGTTGATGATGGCGGCGCCCCAGATGGCGAAGAACATCAGGGCGATGCCGAGCTTGTCCGCCTTCGCCAGCGGCAGGCCGGTGGGCTTGGCGATCAGGCTTTTCAGGCTCTCGCGGGCACCGAGGAAGTGGCCGAGGAAGGAGGAGCTGATGGCGATGAAGGCGATGAGCGGCCCCAGGGTCACGATCACCGGGTTGTCGGTGATGTTGGCGAGATAGGAGAGCACGGAGACGTTCTGGGCCTTGGCCTCGGCCAGCTGGGCCGGGGAGAGGCTCAGCACGCAGGAGAAGACGAAGAAGAGCACGAAGCCCACCAGCATGACGGTGGTGTTGCGCAGGATCAGGCCGCTCTTGGTTTCGGCCTGCTCCCCGTATTCCCGGCGCTGCACGTTGGCAAAGCCCGAGATGGCGGCGGCGTGGCTGAAGGCGAACACGGTGACCGGCAGCGCCAGCCAGACGGTGTTGAGGAAGCTGGCGCCTTCAAAGGCGGTCACTTCCGGCCACTGCCACTGGGGAATGAGGTAGCAGGAGAGGGCCAGCAGGATCGCAGCCAGCGGGTAGACCATGACGGCGAAGGCCCGCAGCATCGCCTTCTCGCCGGCCAGCATCACGGCGATCATGGCGAACACCAGCACGCCGGAGAGCATCACCCGATCCGGGGAGGCCAGGCCGAGCTGATTGACCATGAAGCTCTCCACCGTGTTGGTCAGCCCGACGCCGTAGATGAGCAGGATCGGGAAGATGGAGAGGAAATAGAGCGCCGAGATGAGGCGCCCGGCCATCTTGCCGAAGTGCTCCTCGGCCACCTCGGTGAAGTCGGCCTGGGGACGCGACGACGAGAGCACGAAACGCGCCAGCCCGCGGTGGGCCAAGAAGGTCATGGGACCGGCCAGCACGGCGACGATGACGAGGGGCCAGATCCCCCCCAGACCCAGGTTGATGGGCAGGAACAGAATGCCGGCGCCGACGGCGGTGCCGAACAGGCTGATGACCCAATGGGTGTCGTGGCGACGCCAGCCGGTGCTGGCCATGGTGGAGGGGGAACCGGACAGCTCCCGTGAGACGTCTGCAGATAAACTCATCGATAAATCACTTCTACGTAGTATTAAAATCTAAAAATATTGTGCTCCTTTAGCATTTAATTCTCAAAAAGGGAGACTGGCAGATCTCACTGGCAAAGCCCTGTTCCACCAGTGAGATTGGGAGGAAATTTCACCCCGGATTATTCAATTAATCCTGACATTAACCAAAAGTTAGGAATATAAAACCAAAATCAAAATCGACGTCGATTTTTTGTTTCGATGAAATGCATGTTTTCAGAATTTACTGAAATTTATGCCAGTGCAGCCAGATTGGATGTGATGATCCACTGCCGTTATCGCCATCACTAGCGAATCTCCCTAAAATCCCCGTAACCAGCCAGTGGATCACACCAATGCAATCAGGCGACCCTATGGTCGCCTGATTGCATTCCCTGCGAGCTGGTCGACCCGTCAGTGGGCCAGAATGCGTCCCCAGGCGAGATCCGGGTCCCCCATCACGATGAAGTCCGGGTTCTCCAGCGACTCAGTCTCGTTGTAGCTCAGCGGTTGCAGCGCCAGGCTGAGGATGCGGCCCCCTGCCGCCTCCACGATGCACTGGGCGGCAGCGGTATCCCACTCCCCGGTGGGGCCCAGGCGCACGTAGCAATCCGCCACGCCTTCCGCTACCAGACAGGACTTGAGGGAGCTGGAGCCGAGCGGGATCAGCTCGTAGTGGATGGCCGGGTTGAGGCGACGGGTCAGGTTCTCCAGTTTCTGGCGGCGGCTGATGGCCACCACCAGGGAGTCAGGCTGATCGTGTTCATGATGGATGGCGCTGATGGGACGGCTCTCGCCGTTCGCCTCCTTGAAGGCGCCGTGACCACGCACCGCCCAGTAGAGCAGATCGGATTCGGGGGCATAGATGACCCCGAGCACCGGGACATTGTCCCGCACCAGGGCGATCAGGGTGGCGAAATCGCCGCTGCCTGCGATGAACTCGCCAGTGCCGTCCAGCGGGTCCACCAGCCAGTACTGGCGCCAGTTCGCACGCTGGCTGAAGGGGATGTCGGCCGCCTCTTCGGTCAGCACGGGGACATGGGGAGTGAGCGCTGCCAGCGCCTGTTTGAGGTAGGCATCGGCAGCAAGATCGGCACTGGTGACCGGGGTCGCATCCTCCTTCAACTGGCGTTCGAACTGACCGCCGCGATAGATCTCGTGAAGGATCCTGCCCGCCTCACGGGCGATCTCCTTGACCTCGGGTATCCAGGCCAACAACTCCTGCATGGTGCTTACCTCTGCCTCTGATTACCAAACAGACCCTCTGCGGGCTAATTTCCCTGCTCCGCCAGCCATTTGCTGGCCAGCAGCAGGGCACTGATGCTGCGCGACTCGGTGAAGTCCGGTCGTGCCAGCAACTCGTCGATCCGGTTGAGGGGCCAGGGGATCACCTCGAGAGGCTCGGGCTCGTCACCGACCCGCTGCTCGGGGTAGAGATCCCGCGCCAGCAAGATGTCCATCCGGCTGGAGAAATACCCCGGCGCCAGCGACACCTGCTTGAGCAGGGTCAGGCTGCTCGCCCCGAAGCCCGCCTCCTCCATCAGCTCCCGGTTGCCCGCCTCGAAGGCATTTTCACCGGGGTCTATCAATCCCTTGGGGAAACCCAGCTCGTAGGAGTGGGTGCCCGCCGCGTACTCGCGCACCAGCAGCAGGGTGTGGGCATCGAACAGGGGCACCACCATGACGGCCCCCCGGTTGCCGCCGCGCATCCGCTCGTAGACCCGCTCCTCGCCGTTGGAGAATTTCAGGTGAAGGGACTCCACTTTGAACAACCGGCTCTCGGCCACGATCTCGGCCTTGAGGATCTCCGGCTTGCTCTTGTCATGGGCCATGGTCTCGACACTGAGGTGGACGGGATTGCGCTTGTGGGGATCGCTCATCGGGGGCTGACTGCTCGTTAAAAAATCGTGTTTCAAGAGTAAACGACTCCCCTGCCGAACACCACGGGGCAAAGAGGGGAAAGATGCCTGAAAAATCCGTTATAATGCGCCCCGTTTTTCCCATCACCACAGACATCGCGAGGCCCCATGTCGACTCCCCTGCCCTGGCACCAGATTGATACCGTGTTGCTCGACATGGATGGCACCCTGATCGATCTCCATTTTGACAGCCACCTGTGGCAAACCCTGGTGCCGGCGCGCTACGCCGAGCGACTCGGCCTGCCGCTGGCCGAGGCGAAGGCGCAGATAGACACCCACTATCATGCGGTCAACGGCACCCTCGACTGGTACTGCGTGGATTACTGGACCCGGACGCTCGGGCTCGACATCCGCGCCCTCAAACAGGAGATCCTGGAGAAGATCCAGTGGCGCCCCAACGTCATTCCCTTCCTGGCCGCACTCAAGGCCGCCGGCAAGCAGGTGGTACTCTTCACCAATGCCCATCCCGCCAGTCTGTCGGTGAAGGATGCACGCCTCGGCCTCGCCCAGCACCTAGATCTGATGGTGAGCACCCATGAGCTCGGGTGGTCGAAGGAGAGCCAGCACTGCTGGCAGGCACTGGCCGAGCGGCTGGCGTTCGACCCGGCCCGCACCCTCTTCGTGGATGACAGCGAGCGGATCCTGGCCGCCTCGGCCGAGTTCGGCATCGCCCACCAGCTCGGCATCCGTCACCCCGACAGCCAGATGCCGCCGCTCACCTTCCAGCACTTCCCGGCGCTCGACGACTACGCCGACCTGCTCCCTCTCGGCGCCTGACACGCACAAGGCCCTCTTCACGAGGGCCTTGTCACATCAGCTCAACAGCCTGCCGAGCGCATACCGTTCATGAAAGCCCTCATGCCGCATCGCGCGGGGCCAGCACCCCCATGCTGGCCAGGTAGTCGAGGGCGCTTGGGGTGAAGCCAACCTCCGTGAGGTGCGCCGCCGTGAAAGGGGCTGCATGCAGAGGCAGGCCGCGGCTCACCCGTTCCATCCAGTCCGGATTGCCAAGGGCCGCCGTGCCCACCGCCACCAGATCGGCGCCGCCGGCCAGAGCCCGCTCCGCCGAATCTGCGTCGCTAATCTTGCCCGCCACCATGAGCGGCACCCGCCCGGCCAACCCGACCCTTACCGCCTCCAGCAGGGCGCCGCCGTCGGGATCCCCCGCCACCGCCTTGAAGCTGTCCCCCATGGAGAAGTGCAGGTAGTCGATCCCCTCGTCCGCCAGCAGGCGCGCCACCGCCAGCTGATGGGCCAGTTCGATGCCCTGGATATGGGCATAGCTCTCGGGGGAGAGACGCACCCCGACCAGGAAGCCCCGAGGTAGACGGGCGCGAATGCCGCGCACTATCTCCACCAGGATCCGCGCCCGGTTGGCGAGGCTGCCCCCCCAGCGGTCGGTGCGCAGGTTGTGCAGGGGGTTGAGGAAGTTGCAGAGCAGGAAGTGGTGGGCTGCGTGCAGCTCGATCCCGTGCAGGCCGGCGCCATGGGCCCGTTCGGCAGCGCTCACAAAGGCGTCAATGAGCGTCAGAATCTCCGCCTCGCTCAGCCCCTTGACCCCGAGGGGGTAACGCCCGCCCGGCGCCAGCGCGCACGGGCCGACCGGCACCCCGTCGTTCAGCTCGGGCAGAGCCCGCATCCCGCCGTGATGCAGTTGCACCACCGCCAGCGCCCCGGCCTGCCGCGCACTGTCGGCCAGGGCCGTGAAGGCCTGCTGCTGAGCGTCCGTCATCAGGGCAGGCTGCCCCGCCCAGCAGCGTCCGCCGGGCTGCACCTGGGTGGCGGCGGCGATGAGCAGGCCGAAGCCGCCACGGGCACAGCGCGCCAGCCAGTCGAGCTCGGCCTGGCCGGGATCACCACCTGCGCCGCTCATGTTGTGGGTCAAAGGGGCCAGCACGGCCCGGTTCTTGAGCCGCAATCCAGCTCGCTCGAAGTGGAAGCTGTCGCCCAGTGTCTTGTTCATCGTCCTCTCCCGGGATCGCAATGGCATGGCGGCCACTATAAACCCGGGCCACCAGGATATAATCAGGCAGACAAGCAAGACATTCATTCCCAGCAAGACACAATAGGCCACCCCTCATGAGTCACCACAAGCTCGACACCCTCTACCTGATGCGCCTGCTGGTCGCCATCGTCCGCTGTGGATCCTTCGCCGCGGCGGCGGCCCAGCTCGGCATCACCCCGAGCAAGGCGTCAAAAGATCTGCGCCACCTGGAGCAGAGCCTCGGCAGCGTGCTCCTGAGTCGCACCACCCGCCGGGTGCAACTGACCGACGCAGGAGAGCTCGCCTACCGCCAGGCCGACCAGATGATCGCCCTGCACGAGCAGTTGCTGGACGGCCTGCAGCGCCGCCGCTCGGCACTGTGCGGGGAGCTGCGCATCACGGCGCCGGATCTCTGGGGAGAAGTGGTGCTGACTCCGGTGCTGCTGCGCTTTCGCGCCGACCACCCGGAGGTTCGGATCATCGCCGACTTCAGCAATACCCCGGCCGACCTGCTGCGCGACAATCTGCACGTGGCGTTTCGCAGCACTGAGCTCGGCACCCAGCCCTACCTGGCGCGCCCCATCGCGGTGGACGATCTGGTGCTCTGCGCCAGCGCCGACTACCTGGACCGCCACCCGCCCCTCACCACACCGCAGGATCTGCACCAGCACAGCCTCATCACCCGCAGCCAGGAGTACGGCCGCCACGAGTGCTGGCCCCTGCTTGCCCAGGGGCGCGAGATCCCTCTCGAGGTAGCGGGCGAACTGGCCTTCAGCAGCAAGAAGGCGATTCACCAGGGGATGCGCCAGGGACTGGGGATAGCCCGCCTGCCGCGCTACCTGGTGGCGGCCGAGCTGGCCGAGGGGGTGGTGCGCGAAGTGCTGCCGGACTATCGCCCCAAGGGGGCCCATTTCTACGCCCTCTATACCCAGCGCCGGGCCGAGTCGGCCCTGGTCGGCCACTTCCTCGACTACGTCATCGAGGCGCTCACCCCTTCATGAGCGGATCACCAGGTGGTACTGCTTCTTGCCCCGGCGCAGCAGCAGGTAGTGGCCGAACAACCGATCGTCGGCGGTGAGCGGCTCATCCCGGCGGATCGCACCGTTGACGCTGACGGCTCCCGCCGCCAGCAGCTCGCGGGCGATCCGCTTCGAGTTGGCCAGGCCGCACTCCACCAGCAGGGTCACCAGATCCGTTTCCCCCTCGATGCAGCTGCTTGGCATGCCATCTTGCGCCAGCTGGGCCAGATCGCTCTCCCCAAGGCGCGCTACCTCGCCACTGAACAACGATTCGCTGATGCGCTGCGCCGCCGCCAGCGCCCCCTTGCCGTGTACCAGTTCGGTCAGCTCGTCCGCCAGCACCTGTTGGGCCAGCTTGCGCCCCTGCCGCTTCGCATCCTCCGCTTCCAGCGCCTCAATCTCGGCCAGCGGCATAAAGCTGTAGTAGCGCAGGAATCGGTAGACATCCTCGTCTGCGGTACCGAGCCAGAACTGGTAGAAGGCGTAAGGGGAGGTAAGCGCCGGGTCGAGCCAGACGGCGCCCCCCTCGGTCTTGCCGAACTTGGTGCCATCGGCCTTGGTGATGAGCGGCAGCGTCATGCCATAGACCTGGGCCTGATGCAGCCGCCTAGTGAGGTCCATGCCGCTGGTGATGTTGCCCCACTGGTCGTTGCCGCCGATCTGCAGGGTGCAGCCGAGGCGTTGGTTGAGCACGGCGAAGTCCTGGGATTGCAGCAGGGTGTAGGAGAACTCGGTGAACGAGATGCCCTGATCCGGGCGGGCCAGGCGCTGGCGCACCGATTCGCGGGCCAGCATGGCGTTGACCGAGAAGTGCTTGCCGATGTCCCGCAGAAAATCGAGGGCGGACATCTGCCCCATCCAGTCGGCGTTGTTGACCAGCAGCGACGCCACCAGCCCGTCGCTCGCTGGCAGCAGCGCTTTTATCTGGGCCGACAGGCTGGCGACCCAGCCCTGCACCGTCTCGGCGCTGTTGAGGGGGCGCTCGCTTGCCTTGAAGCTGGGATCGCCGATAAGGCCGGTGGCCCCGCCCACCAGCGCCACCGGGGTGTGGCCCGCCAGCTGGAAGCGGCGCAGCATCAAGAGTGGCACCAGATGGCCGATGTGCAGGCTGCCAGCGGTAGGATCGAAGCCGCAATAGACGGTGCGCGGGGTGGCAAGATGGTCGGCCAGCGCCACCGGGTCGGAATTCTGGGCCACCAGGCCGCGCTGGGTCAGCTCATCGAGCAGGTGAGGATTTGTCATGGGGGGCTCCAACAGCAAGAGAAAGAGGGCCATCCTCGCCGCTTGCGGTGCTGGCAGATATGTCCCCCAGGGGACAGTTTTGCCACTCCCGTGCTAGCATCCTGCCATCGTGGGGAAACCATTCCCTGACCCGGAGCCCATCGCCATGCCCCCGTCTCCTGCCACGGATACCCTGAGCCTGACCGCCGCCGTCGATGCCCTGCACGGCAGCGGCTTCCCGGCAGCCCTGGTGCGCCTCATCCAGCAACAGGTGGCATTCGACTGTGCCCTGCTGCTCGGGGTGGGGCTGCGCCCCGTCTACCTCTACGACAACCTGCATCATCAGCGGGCCCTATTGTTCGACCGCTACCTCACCCGCCACTTCAGTCAGGATCCCTTCATGCAGGCGCTGGAACAGGGGATGGGTGCCGGGGTCTGGACCCTGGCGCAGGTGTCGCGGGGGCGGCTCGACCCCGAGTATCGCCACCACTTCTATCAGGCCACCGGCTGGCAGGAGGAGGTGGGGCTGATCCTGCCGGTGCGCGGCGGCCTCACCCTGATGCTGTTTCTGGGCCGCCTCGACAAGCGCAGCTCCCTCAGCCGTGACGAGCTGGCCAGGCTGGAGGCACTGTTCCCGCTGGTCCACTCCCTGTGTCGCCAGCACTGGCGGGAAGAGACACCCCGCCTGGCCCGCAGCCCGGCCAGGTCAGATGGCACTGACCTCAAGGGGGCGGTGGAGCAGGCTATCGCCAGTGTGGGGGGAGACCAGCTAACCCGGCGGGAGCGCCAGGTGGCGGGTTTGCTGTTGCAGGGGCTGGATACCGAGGCCATTGCCGATGCACTCGGCATCGGCAGCGGCACGGTGAAGAATCACCGCAAGCACCTCTACGCCAAGTTGAACCTGCACTCCCGGGCCGAGCTGTTCAGCTTCTTCCTCAATCACCTCATCACGGCGCCAGCCGGCGCGCCCCCATAACGACACCACCCCGCCGGGGCGGGGTGGTTCAAACCATGGGCAACGCCGTCAGATGCGGCCCTGATAACGCAGTGGGAAGCGCCCCTGCCCATCGGGCTGGCCGAGGAAGGGGAGCCCCTGTTTCATCTGGTCCGGCAGCTCGGGACCCGGTTTCAGGGTGCCCTGGAACAGGTACTGGCGATTGGCCTGCAACTCCAGCTTGCCCAGCACCTGCACCGCCTCCGAGCCCTGCTTGATCTCGGCCACCAGCCGTGAGTCGAGACAGGTGAGCGTGATCTCGGGATCCCCCAGGGCCAGCTTGCCCGCCGGGGTGTCCGCCTGTGCGTCATACCAGTGAAGATCCCCGTAAAGGTTGTCGCACCAGGGAGTGCCCTGGGCAAACTGATCGATCTTGAGCTGCAACTGACCCGTCGCCGTCAACGGGAAGGGGGGTCTCATCGGCACCCGATCCAGCACCCAGGGGGCCGGCGCATTCAGGGTGATGTCGCGCCCGAAAGCGGCACCGTTCCAACCCAGGATCCCCTGCCCGTTGAGTCCGCTGCGCTCGCCAAAGCGCACCGACACCTCGGGCGCCAGCCGCAGCAGGGACCAGCCATCGAGATCCCAGCGCAACTGGGTGAGGGACTCGCTGGCATATTGCACCCGGGCGGCCTGACCGCTCCAGAGGGTGCCGCTCACCCCCTCCAGCCGCACCAGATTGGGGGGCAGCGGCAGATGGCGCACCACCAGGGATGCTGGCAACTGGGCCAGCAGGAAACCGAGATAGGCCAGCAGGAAGAGACTGGCGATCACTATTTTTCGCTTCATTGGGAACGACTCAACTGCAAACGTCTGACCTTGACCAGCCCGGGGGCCAGCCCCTCGCGGGCCAGCTCGATGATCTGCACCTGGACGCCGTATTGATCCGAGAGGGTCGCAAGCCAGATCAGCAGATCATCGAACGGCACTGTGTCTATCCATACCTGCAGCTCCTGACCCTGGGGCTGCAAGCGAGCAATCTTGATCTTCTGGTTGAAGGCGGTGCGGTTCACCACACCGTCCAGGGTACCGCCGGTATCGACCTGGCGCCCCTGTCCCCCCTGCATCGCCAGCACCTCCTGCCCTTTCTCCTTGAGCCAGGCCAGGGTCTGCTGCTGGTTCACCACCTGCCGCTCGCGCTCGGCAATGCGATTTGCAACCGGCTGCCAGATCGCCCAGTAGAAGAGCCCGATGAGCAACACGCTGCCCCCCACCGCCACCAGCCGCTGCTCGCGGGCACTGATGCCGCGCCACCAGCTCTGCAGTTTGTCCATCATGACGACCTCCCCTTGAGCACCAGCGCCCCTTCGACCTTGCCTTCGGTACTTCGCACCTCACCCTGCTGCACCTCGAAGCGCTTGCCCGCCAGCTCGCGGAAACGTTCGATCTCGGTGAAGCCGGGGGCCGTCACCTGCAACCTCAGCTCGCCCCGGGCTGCATCGAAGCGCAGCACCTCGGGCTTGAGGCCGGGCACCTCGGCAAACACCGGGGCCAGCTCGGTCAGGAGCAACAGGACGCCATCCTGCGGAGCCTGCCCCAACTGCTGGAGGTGCTGGGTCATCTGGCTGCGCACGTTGACGATCCGCGTCTCTCCCGGGAAGATCCGGGTGTAGACCTGCCGGATCTCCGCCTTGAGGGCCTTGTCCTGTTCCGTCAGCTGGTGCAGATGCACACCGCGCTGCACCAGGGCCACCAGCAACAATACGCCTGCCAGCACCGCCACCTTGCGCCACTGCAACCAGTAGCGGGCGTATTCGGTCTGGGGACGATAGGGCCCCTGCAACAGGTTGGCCTGGCAGGTCAGCGCCCCTTTCGCCAGCAACAGCATGGGCAGTTCCGGGTCAGCCCCCTCCCAGTTGCCCGCCGCCATGGCGGGGATGGGAGTATGGCAGTGAAGGGTGACGGGTTCGGTCTGCGCTGCCAGCAGCATGGCCAGCAGGGATTCCTCCGCCACTATGCCCTGACGGGGGCCCTGGCGGACCAGCCACTCCTCCCCCAGCTGCAGGGCTGACCAGCCATCGGCGGCGAGCGGCAGCGCCAGCACGTCGGGCAGCAGGTGCAGGGTCTTGAGCCCTGCCTGCTCCAGCCAGCCGAGCCAGGAGTGCATCTTCCCCTTGTCCACCGCCATCAGATCCACCTCGCGGCCCTGATGGCCGAGCACCACCAGGTGCAGATCGTCCACGTCTGAGGCGATCTGCTCCTCCAGCAGATAAGGCAGGGCCGCCGCACTCTGGCGGCTGTATTTGCCCGGCAGATTGACCCGCCGGAAGATAAGATCGCTGCCGGGCACCAGGGTCACCACGGGGCGACCACCGGCACGCTCTTGCAGCTCGCCGAGGGCGTGCGCCGAGGCCAGGATGCCGGAGGCGATGATCTCCTGCTCCTGCGCCGACCAGACCAGCCAGTGCACTGGCTGCTGCGCATTGGTCCCCAGACGGATGACCAGACTCTCGCTCACTAATGTCTCTCCTGCCATGCCCGCTCCTCCCTCAGAGGGGCGGGCGCACAGCCATGGGTTGCAGTCCAATCGGGGGATGCGCAGGGCGGCTGAACCGCCCCATGCCCCCTTGTTATTCGGCGCCGCCGCTCAGGCGACGCAGCATCACCAGCTTGTTGTCCTTGCCACGCTGGAAGACGGTCTCAAGCCTGGCGCGGGTCTCCCCCACCTCCGCCAGCAGGCGGGCCTCGAAGAAGCTGCTCTTGATGTCCAGGGCGCCATCCAGCCCGGTGATGGCACCCGGCTGAACCTGCAACTGCTCCGTCATCTCCTGCTTGTTCTTCCACCCCTTCTTGGGGCGGCTGGTCAGCACCCGCTTGGCATCGTCCAGCCCGATCTTCCCCTGGTAGAGCCCCACCAGCAGGGCCGCCTGCTCCGGCCGGATGGTGTTGATGTTCACCACCAGCTTGTCATTGGGCAGGGTGCACACATAGGGGGCCAACCGGGCGTACAGGCTGGCGCTCACCCCGCGCACCGCCCGCAATTCGTCGGTGCCCAGCATCCGCTGGTTAGCCACCAGGTAGGGGGGATTGAGTCCCTCGTAGTAGGCATCCTCGGCCCCGTTGCTCGAGACCAGCTGGGTATCCTTGTCGGTCCAGTCACGGATGGCGTCCGTCAGCTGCACCGCTTCGTAATCATCCACCTCGAGCTGGGCGAGCAGGGCCCGGAACACCTTGAACTGGTAAGGCTGGGCCTCGAGATCGTCGCCGTTCTCCCCCTCCTTGAGGGGCACGCTCAGGCTGTTGAGGTTGAAGCAGGATTGCAGATCCCGCACCCGGCCCGAGAGAGTGCCATCCTCCACCGGGAAGACCCCGTCCTCCCGCGCCCAGTTCTGTCCCAGACTCACCCGATCCGGGTCGTCCTTGAAGTCCTGGTTCAGCACCTTGATCACCAGAGCCTCCGCCGACATGGCATACCACCAGGCCTGCTTGCCCAGGGTGAGGTTGGCGGTGCGGCGCAGCTCCAGTTGCAGGCGGCCACTCATGTTGCTGGCGACGATCACCATCACCGCGAGGATGAGCAACACCACCAGCAGGGCCATGCCCCGCTGTCTGCCGGGGGCCAAAGGATGGCGGGGGCGCTTAATTGCCATTGTCCGCCCTCTGACCACCAGCGCCGATCAAGAACTGGCGACGTCGAATAGTGCCGTCATCCTCCGTGATAGACAGGGGAAAACGACGATCAGTTACCATTCTCTGCCCTCTGGCCACCAGCACCGATCAAGAACTGGCGACGTCGAATAGTGCCGTCATCCTCCGTGACGGACAGGGGAAAACGACGATCAGTTACCATTCTCAGCCCTCTGGCCACCAGCACCGATCAGGAACTGGCGACGGATGGTGCCGTAGTCTTCAAGCTCCAGCTCCACCGCCAGCCCATAGGGCAGCAGGTCGCGCTGGGTCCACTCCTCCTTCCACTGTCCCTTGTCGTAGAAATAGAGGCGCAGCGCCGTCACGCCGGTCAGTACGGGCTGAATGCGCGGCTCGGTGCCAATGGCCGGATCCGGATAGAGGTAGCTCAACCGCTCCAGGGTCTGCCCCTTGAGACGCCAGCCCACCCGTTGCAGGCCGGAGCGCGGCAGTATGCCGTCCGGATTGAGCCAGCCGCCGCGAATGAAGGCCATGCCCCAGTCGTCGCTTTGCTGGCCGAAGCGAGACGCCGCCAGCAGCACCTTGTTGTTCTCGCCGTCGATGCGACCGCTGCGCGGCACCATCTGGGTGACATCCCGCTCCAGCAGGCTGAAGGCGAGCTGAAGCTCCGAGAGACGGGCCTCCTTGCGCTTGGCCACCTCGTCGCTGGTCAGCACCCCTTGCAGCACCTGATAGGCCCCCAGGCTCAGGGTGGCGAAGATGGCAATGGCCACCAGCATCTCAAGCAGGGTGAAGCCGCGGTGGCACGATGGGTGGGTGTTGCTCTGGATCATCGGCTGACACCGGCTCCGGATCATGGACGCACGTTGATGAATGTTCATCGGCTGAGATAGGTCCGGATCATGGCCACCGGGCTGTCGGCCTTGGGCGCAGTGCGCACTTCCATGTCCAGCGCCCTGAAGTTGCTGTCCGCCGTGGCGACGCCGCGATAGCGCCAGTACCAGGTCTGCCCGGCCATCTCCTCGTCCCCTTCCACCCAGCTGTCTCCCGGCCATTTGCCTTCGAGCTTCTGCTGCACCAGCTGATTCTCCACCACCCAGGTCGCCAGGGTCTTCTGCTCCAGATAATTGAGGCCGGCCAGGTGTTCGCTCGCGGTCTTCATCACCGCCAGCCCGGCGATGGCAAACACCGCCAGGGCCACCATGACCTCCAGCAGCGTCATGCCGCGCACCCGGGCGGGGCCGCCCGACAGAGCGGTGCGACGCGCTAGAGCGCCCCCTGCGGGCCTGGCGCTCCTCACTCTTCTTCCTCTTCATCCTGCAACAGGGAGAGACGACCGAACTCGTCCCCCCTGACGGTGCGCAGGTAGTGCAGATCCTCGTCCTGCTGGCTCAGGGTCAGCACGAAGGGAGAGAGCTCTCCCCCCGGAAAGACCAGGATCTGGGGTGTCCGCTCGCGCTCGTCCCGACCCTGCTCCTGGCGTTCGTC
The DNA here is from genome assembly GCF_040907815.1 of Aeromonas sp. s6. Taxonomy (NCBI): domain Bacteria; kingdom Pseudomonadati; phylum Pseudomonadota; class Gammaproteobacteria; order Aeromonadales; family Aeromonadaceae; genus Aeromonas; species Aeromonas sp. s6. The sequence goes on along the minus strand of NZ_JBFOCN010000123.1, from coordinate 100,562 downwards.
CGACGCAGTACGCCAGTTGAAACCTTCCAGCTCCACCGCCAGGGTCATCCCCTCCGGCAACGTCACCGGCCCCAGCAACTTGTCACCGGTCAGGGCGCGCCACTTGCGATCCTTGGGATCCCGGGACATAAACTGCCAGCCGTTCTCCTCGACCCGCAGCCCCAGCAGCCTGCCATCCATCACCGAATACTCCTGGGCCTGCTGCAGGGTCGCCATGAAGCGGCGCGCCTGCTTGTCGAGCTCCCGATCCCCCCTGGCGCCCCCCATGCTGAGGGTGACGGCGGTCGCCACCAGTCCCATCAACATGGCGACCAGCAACACCTCCAGCAGGGTAAAACCGGCCTGGTGACGCGCCGAAGAGGCCACCTTCATGCAGGCAGCCCCGGGGTGGCCCGGTGAGCACGACGCGGCGGAATCACTTATTGGAAGTCCTTCAGGTTCCAGTTGCCGATGTCGTCATCGGTCCCGGCTTCGCCGTCCATCCCCATTGAGAAGATGTCGATCTTGCCGAACTGGCCCGGGCTCAGCAGCTGATACTGGTTGCCCCAGGGATCCTGCGGCAGGCGCTTGATGTAGCCCCCTTCACGGTAACTGCGCGGCTCAGGGGATGCGGTCGGCTTGTTGACCAGGGCGTCCAGCCCCTGCTCGGTGGTGGGGTAGCGGTTGTTGTCCAGCTTGTACATGTCGAGGGCGTTTTCCAGCGCCACTATGTCGGAGACCGCTTTTTGCTGATCCGCCTTCTCCTTGTTGCCCATCAGGTTGGGCACCACCAGGCTGGCCAGGATCCCCAGGATCACGATGACCACCATCACTTCCAGCAGGGTAAAACCCGATTGACGACGCTTTTGCATGACTGACTCCCTAACGAAATGAGATGGCATGAGCCATCAACGATTAACTGTTAAACCACGATCGTTCGATTGAATGTGCAGGTTCGAATGGCGAAGCGTATTCGAACGTCCGAACCTTACAAATTCACCATGTTGTTGAGCTCCAGGATCGGCTGCAGGATCGACATCACGATAAACAGCACCACCCCGGCCATGGAGACCACCAGCATGGGCTCGAACACCCCGAGGGCGATGTTCACCTGGGTTTCGAACTCCCTGTCCTGGTTGTCCGCCGCCCGCTCCAGCATGCTGTCGAGCTCGCCGCTCTGCTCGCCCGAGGCGATCATGTGCAGCATCATGGGCGGAAAAATTCTGGTTTCATCCAGCGACTTGCGCAGGCTGGTCCCCTCCCGCACCCGCTCGGTGGCCTCACCGATGCGCATGCGGGCATAGTCGTTGGAGAGCACTTCCCCGGCGATCTTCATTCCCTCCAGCAGGGGGACGGCGCTGGCGTTGAGGATGCTCAGGGTGCGGGCAAAGCGGGCGGTGTTGAGACCGCGGCTGACCCGACCGATCACCGGCAGGCGCAGTATCACCTGGTGCCAGCGACGACGACGCTTGTCGTCGGTCAGCCACCAGCGCCAAATCAGGCCGCCAATGCCAAGGAGCAGCAGGAACCAGAGGCCGTAGTGCTGCAACAGCTCGCTGGTGCCGATGAGGAAACGGGTGGTACCCGGCAGTTGCTGGCCCATGTGTTCGAACTGGGCCACCACCTTGGGCACAACGGCGGTGAGCAGGATGGAGATGACCCCCACCGCCACCAGGGTGAGGACGATGGGATAGATCATCGCCTGCAGCAGCTTGGTGCGCATGTGCTGGCGCTGCTCGGTGTAATCGGCGAGACGGTTGAGCACCTTCTCCAGGTGGCCGGACTTCTCGCCGGCCGCCACCATGGAGCGGAACAGCTGGTCGAACACATGGGGGAAGGCCCCCAGCGAATCGGCCAGGGAATACCCCTCCACCACTTTGCTGCGCACCGTCGCCACCAGGCTGCGCAGGTGGGCCTTCTCGCACTGCTCGGCGACCGCCTTGAGGGCCTCTTCGATGGTGAGACCGGCCCCCACCAGGGTCGCCAGCTGGCGGGTGATGAGGGCCAGTTCTGCGGTGGAGGCACCACGGCGAAACAGCACGAAGCGGTTCGCCTCCCGCTTGGCCTTCTCGGTGGTCTCGTTCACCTCGAGGGGGGTCAGCCCCTGCTCGCGCAGCAGCTGGCGCACCTGGCGGGCGGAATCCCCTTCCAGCACGCCGCTCTTGTTGCGCCCCTTGCCGTCGAGGGCCTTGTATTCAAATGCCGCCATCTCAGTCTTCCCGGGTCACGCGCAGCACCTCTTCGAGGCTGGTCTGCCCCTTGAGCACCTTGTCGATGCCGTCGCGGCGGATGCTGGGGGTATGACCCCGGATCAGCCGCTCGATGGCTAGCTCGCCGCTGGCGCTGTGGATCGCCTCACGCACCGCCTCGTCCACCACCACCAGCTCGTGGATGCCGGTCCGGCCGCGATAGCCGGTATGGTTGCACTGCTCGCAGCCCACCGGACGCCAGATCTGCTGATCCGGCGCAAGCTCGATGCCCATGGCAACACGCTCCTGCTCGGTGACAGGGTGCGGTGCGCGGCAATCCGGGCAGAGAGTGCGCACCAGCCGCTGGGCCAGTACCGCCAGGAGCGACGAGGAGAGCAGGAAGGGCTCGATCCCCATGTCCCGCATCCGGGTGATGGCGCCGATGGCGGTGTTGGTGTGCAGGGTCGACATCACCAGGTGACCGGTGAGGGATGCCTGCACCGCGATCTGGGCGGTCTCGAGGTCACGGATTTCCCCCACCATCACCACGTCCGGGTCTTGGCGCAGAATGGCGCGCAGGCCCCGGGCGAAGGTCATGTCCACCTTGCTATTGACCTGGGTCTGGCCCACCCCTTCGAGGTCATATTCGATGGGGTCTTCGACGGTCAGAATGTTGCGATCCCGGGAGTTGATCTCCGAGAGGGCCGCGTAAAGGGTGGTGGACTTGCCCGAACCGGTCGGGCCCGTCACCAGGATGATGCCGTGGGGCTTGCGAATGAGTTCGCTGATGATGTTGCGGTTGGCCAGCGTCATGCCGAGCTGCTTGAGCTCGAGGCGCACGTTGTTCTTGTCGAGCAGTCGCAATACCACCCGCTCGCCGTAGCTGGAGGGCATGGTGGAGACCCGCACGTCCACCGCCCGGCCGCCGATGCGCAGTGAGATGCGGCCATCCTGGGGCACCCGCTTCTCGGCGATGTCCATGCGCGACATGACCTTGATGCGCGACACCAGCAGGGAGGCGAGTTTGCGATGGGGGCGCAGGATCTCCCGCAGCACCCCATCGATGCGAAAACGGATCACCAGGGCCCGCTCGAAGGTCTCGATGTGGATGTCGGACGCCTCTTCTTTTATCGCCTCGCTCAACATGGCATTGATGAGGCGAATGATGGGGGCGTCGTCGTCGGCATCCAGCAGATCCTCGCTCTGGGGCAGCTCCTCGGCCAGGGCAAAGAAGTCCATCTCGTTGCCGAGATCCTCCATCAACTGACGCGCCTCGGAGGAGTCACGCTGATAGTGGGCCATCAGGAGCGTCTCGAACTCGTCGTTGCCAAGCTGCTCCACCGCGAAGGCACAGCCCGCCACCCGTCGCACCTCCAGCAGGGTCTGGGGGGAGATCCCCTGACGACAGAGCAGCACCGGGGCACCCTGGCGCTCGGTCAGGATGGCCCCGAAGTTGCGGGCAAACGCGAACGGCAGTTCCGGCAGGGGAGCCGGCAGCTCGCTGCCATCGAGCTGGTAGGCGGCCATCAGGGCTTGCTCTGCACGAAGGGCTGCTCCTGCACCTGGGCGCGCACGCCGGTGGCGGTCGCCTGCTGCTGGGCCTGCATTCTCTGGATCTGCTGCTGCACCTCGGGGGACATCATCACGTCCTGGCCATAGGCGGGCAGCACCTGGCGAGCCGGCGAGGTGGCATAGCCCTCTTCCGCAGCCCGGCTCAGCTGTTCGGCCCTGAACAGGGTGTACTTGTTGCTGGAGACCCCGGAGTAGACATTGGCGTCACGCAATATGGTCGGGCGGATGAAGACCATCAGGTTGCGCTTGGCGGTGGAGGTCTTGGAGGAACGGAACAGGTAGCCCAGCACCGGAATATCCCCGAGCAGGGGCACCTTGGAGATCTGCTCCTGGGTCTGTTCGTCCATCAGGCCGCCCAGCACCACTGTCTCGCCGCTCTTGACCAGCACGGCGTTCTTCACGGTGCGGGTATCGAAGGTGGGGCCCAGGTTGGCGGTCCCGGTCGCCTGCTTCTGTGCCACGCTGGAGACCTCCTGCTCGATGTTGAGCAGTACGGAATCTCCTTCGTTGATCTGGGGCGTCACCACCAGCTTGGTCCCCACCGTCTTGCGCTCTATGGTGTTGAACACCTGATCGCTGGTGGTGGAGCTCTGGGAGCCGCTCTGCACCGGCACTTCCTGACCGACGTTGAAGGAGGCTTCCTTGTTGTCCATGGTGACGATGCTCGGGGTGGAGAGGATGTCGTTCTTGCTGTTGGTGGAGAGCGCCGTCACCAGCGCCGCCCAGTCTCCGTGATAGAAGCCTGCCGCCATGCCGCTGAAGCTGCCCGCCAGGGATGACAGGCCGTCGGTGTTGCCGTTGTCTTTGTAATCCTTGGCGGCGATGGCCAGGGAGCCGATGGGCAGACCAGTGTCGGTGAACTGGGTGCCGCCGCCATTGGTGTTGGCCCACTGCACCCCGAGGTTCATGCCGTCACCATCCGATATCTCGACGATGATGGCCTCCACCAGCACCTGGGCACGACGAATGTCGAGCTTGGCGATGACCTGCTCCAGCTCGGCCATCACGTCCGGCTGGGCGGTGATCACCAGGGCATTGGTGGTCTCGTCGGCGGAGATGGCGAGCTGGCCGCCGCCGATGCTGGCGCCGCCCGTGGCCGTGGCAGCCGCCCCGCCCTTCTTGTCGGCGGCGATGCTGGAGCTGACCCCCTTGAGGACGTCAACCAGATCCTTGGCCTTGCCATATTTCAGGTAGAAGACCCGGGTGTTGCCCTGGCTCTGCAGATCCCGGTCGAGCTGGCGCACCATCTGGATGATGCGGGCACGGGCCTTGGGCTCGCCGCTGATGACCACGGAGTTGGTGCGCTCGTCGGCCACCACCTTGGGGGAGAGCAGCAGCGAGGCGTTGGCCCCCTGATTGCTGCCATCCTTGTTGAGGTTGGTCACCAGCCGCACCATCTCGCCGGCGGAGGCGAACTTGAGCTTGATGACGTCCATGTCCTGATCCCCCGCCTTGTCCACCCGGCGAACTACCTCCACCAGGCGGTTGACCACGGCGGCGCGGCCGGTGATGAGCAGCACGTTGGAGGGCTCGTAGTGGACCACGTTGCCGCCGCCGGCGTTGTCGTTGAGCTGACGCAGCAGGGGGGCCAGTTCACGGACCGAGACATTGCGCACCGGCACGACCCGGGTCACCATCTCGTCACCCACGCCGGGGTTGGTGTCATCCACCACGGGGATGGCCGAGGTCTTGGCATCCTTGGAGCGCACCACCTTGAGCACGCCGTTGTTCATGGGCACCACGGCAAAGCCGTAAACGTCGAGCACGCTCAGGAAGAACTGGTAGTACTGATCCTCGTTGAGCAGGTCATAGCTGCGCACGTTGATCTTGCCGCGTACCGATGGCTCTATGATGATGGTTTTGTTCAGGTTCTTGCCGACCGTGTTGATGAACTCCTCGATGTCGGCGTTCTTGAAACTGGCGGAATACTCGGTGGCCCAGGCAGAACCGGCCATCATCAAGGCTGCCGCCATGGTGGCCAGACGCCAGCCCTTCCCTTTATTTGTCATTCTTGGTGCTACTCCAATTCATTATTCTGACAAGCCGACATAGACGTCGTAGAGCTGTCCTTGCCGCTCGACGGTGACGGTCATTTCCGTGGCGCCCGCCACCTGCTGCATCGCCTGCATGGCCTGGGCGTTGTCACGCAGATCCAGGCCGTTGATGCTGACCGCCAGATCGTTGGCGACCAGTCCGAGTTGATTGAACAGTTCCGGATTGCGACCCGGGTTGAGGCGATAGCCGGTCATGCGACCGTCCACCCGGACCGGAGAAATATTGAGGTAATCGGTGATCTTGCCCGGGTTGCCCAGCAGTTCGCTGCGCACGGAGGAGAGCCCCTCCTGGCGGGCCGGTTTGGGCAGGGGCTTGCCATACTCCTCCCCGTCCAGCATCAGGGTCTCGTCACGGCCGTCCCGGGCGATGATGACCCGATCGGCAAACACCTGGCGTATCCTGGCCTGGGTACCGTCGATGTAGTCCCCGATGCCGTAAGAGTTCTGTGTCCCGTTGTGGGCGATGATGGCGATGGACTTGGCGGGATCCGAGCTTGCCAGCACCCCGTTGAGCTGGGCGTTGAGCTGGGTTTTCGGGGCATCCGCCGCCACCGTCTCTGCCGCCTTGTCCGCCTGGGGTTGCAGCGCCTTGCCAAAGAGAGAGAGGCGGCTGAGGTTGCCAAGATCGAGGCGATCGCCACCACTCCCCTGCACCGAGGTGACCGAGGGTTGCCAGGGGGTCAGGGGAGCGGGCTGGGCCAGTTCGTACAGGCGCCAGGTGAGCACGGCACACTGCTGGGCCAGCAACAGCAGCAGAAGCCAGAACAGGGGCTGGCTGAAACGGGAAAGTGGCATGGCCTTGCAGCGAGCCAGAAGGGAAGTCAACAAATCATCCCTGAACGGTAGCGTCATCTTTCTCAAAATTGTCTGGCATCCAAGTCGGTTGGCTATTGTGTACGGCAATGGACCCAGAGACAACCGACCGGATGGGACCAAGGGGTGAAAATTCAGTTTCCGTCACACCCGGATGCCCCCTGTTTCTATCCCGGGGCCCGCCTCTGGTATAATCAGGCACCTTTTCAGCCATCCCGGAGCCGATCCATGTCGAATCCAGCACAAAGCAGCACTCAGGTCCGTCTCGACAAGTGGCTGTGGGCCGCCCGCTTTTACAAGACCCGCAGTCTGGCGCGGGATCAGATCGACGGCGGCAAGGTGCACTACAACGGCCAGCGCACCAAGCCGGGCAAGGCGGTCGAGGTCGGCGCCCTGGTGCGATTCTGGCAAGGCCAGGACGAGCGGGAGGTGCGGGTGCTCGAGGTGAGCGAGCAGCGCAAATCCGCCCCGCTGGCCCAGCAACTCTATGAAGAGACCGAGGCCAGCCTGAAGAAACGGGCCGAAAACAGCGAAGCCCGCCGCTTCAACAGCCAGTTTGCCCCAAGCCCGGAGCGCCGACCCGACAAGCAGGAGCGACGCCAGCTTATCCGGGTCAAGCAATCCTAATCCGCGTCTGTGGCCCCTTTATGACGACAGGTGGAGGAATTAGTTCCTAACCACCTGTTTAACAATGTGTTTATTTTTCCCCAAGAACATCCTAGGAAACCATGATGAGTAACCAAGACCTCCTGTATCGCTATCTGTTCGAAGAGTACGAAGTGCGTGGGGAGCTGGTCCAGCTGGATCGTACCTACCGCCACATCATCGACGCCCAGAACTACCCGGTACAGGTGCAGCACCTGCTGGGCGAGCTGCTGGTTGCCACCAGCCTGCTGACCGCCACCCTCAAGTTCGAAGGCTCCATCACGGTGCAGCTGCAGGGGGACGGTCCGGTGCGTCTGGCCGTCATCAACGGCGACAACAACCAGCAATTGCGCGGCGTGGCACGCTATGAAGGGGAACTGCCGACGGACGGCAAGCTGCAAAGCCTGATCGGCAACGGCCATCTGGTCATCACCATCACTCCGGATCAGGGAGAGCGCTATCAGGGCATCATCGCCCTGGAGGCCGACACCCTGGCGGCCTGTCTGGAGCACTACTTCGCCCAGTCCGAACAACTGGCCACCCGCCTCTGGATCCGCACCGGCCACCATGAGGGCGAGCCCCGTGCGGCGGGCATCCTGCTGCAGGAGCTGCCGGCCCAGAGCGAGGATCACAGCGAAGATTTCGACCACCTGGTCCAGCTCACCACCACCATCAAGGACGAAGAGCTGTTCGGTCTGGACGCGGAAGAGATCCTCTACCGCCTCTACCACCAGGACAAGGTACGGGTGTTCGATCCCCAGGCCATCGAGTTCCGCTGCACCTGCTCCCGCGCCCGTTGCGAAGGGGCCTTGCTGCAGATAGACAAGGAGGAAGCGGTATCCATGGTGCAGGAGCTCGGCAAGATCGACATGCACTGCGATTACTGCGGCGCCCACTACGAATTCGACGGGATAGACATCGAAACCCTGTTCAGCAGGGCTCCCGGTAATGATGCAAACCAGTTACACTAATCAAAGGCGGGCAAAACCCGCCTTTAACTTAAATAACAAAAAAATACCCTATTTTATAAAGTTTGATGGCGATCGCTAAAAACTACCACCTAGGTGGTAGCATGGACGTCAGATAGAACCCTACACACCTCTGAACCCAGGAGAATACAATGACAATCGTGGTAGAACCCACCCTGGCCCAACAACTGAAGCTGGACCAATACGGTATCAAAAACAGCCAGGAAATCGTTCGCAACCCCTCCTATGAGCAGCTTTTCGCTGAAGAGACCCGCTCAGACCTTGAGGGCTTCGAACGTGGCGTCGTCACCGAGCTTGGCGCCGTCAACGTCAACACCGGCATCTTCACCGGCCGTTCCCCTAAAGATAAATATATCGTCAAAGATGCCACTACCCAGGATACTGTGTGGTGGTCTGACCAGGGTAAAAACGATAACAAGGCGATCACCCCGGAAGTGTGGTCACATCTGAAAGGGCTGGTCACCAAACAGCTCTCCGGCAAGCGTCTGTTCGTGGTGGACGGCTTCTGCGGCGCCAACCCGGACACCCGCCTGGCGGTGCGCATCATCACCGAGGTGGCCTGGCAGGCGCACTTCGTGAAGAACATGTTCATCCGCCCGAGCGAAGAGGAGCTGAAGACCTTCAAACCGGACTTCGTGGTGATGAACGGTGCCAAGTGCACCAACCCGAACTGGAAGGAGCAGGGTCTCAACTCCGAGAACTTCGTCGCCTTCAACATGACCGAGAAGATGCAACTCATCGGCGGCACCTGGTACGGTGGCGAGATGAAGAAGGGCATGTTCTCCATGATGAACTACTTCCTGCCCCTGCGCGGCATCGCCTCCATGCACTGCTCCGCCAACGTGGGCAAGGATGGGGACGTGGCCATCTTCTTCGGCCTCTCCGGCACCGGCAAGACCACCCTCTCCACCGATCCCAAGCGTCAGCTGATCGGCGATGACGAGCACGGCTGGGATGATCACGGCGTGTTCAACTTCGAAGGGGGCTGCTACGCCAAGACCATCAAGCTCTCCGAAGAGGCCGAGCCGGACATCTACCACGCCATCCGCCGCGATGCGCTGCTGGAGAACGTGACCGTGGCCGCCGATGGCACCATCGACTTCGACGACGGTTCCCGCACCGAGAATACCCGAGTCTCCTACCCCATCTATCACATCGACAACATCGTCAAGCCGGTCTCCAAGGCGGGTCACGCCACCAAGGTGATCTTCCTGACCGCAGACGCCTTCGGTGTGCTGCCCCCGGTCGCCAAGCTGACCAAGGAGCAGACCAAGTACCACTTCCTGTCCGGCTTTACCGCCAAGCTGGCCGGTACCGAGCGCGGCATCACAGAGCCGACCCCGACCTTCTCCTCCTGCTTCGGCGCGGCTTTCCTCAGCCTGCACCCGACCAAGTACGGCCAGGAGCTGGTGAAACGGATGGAAGCGGCAGGGGCTGAAGCCTATCTGGTCAACACCGGCTGGAACGGCACCGGCAAGCGGATCTCCATCAAGGATACCCGTGGCATCATCGACGCCATCCTGGATGGTTCCATCGAGAAGGCACCGACCAAGGTACTGCCGGTGTTCAACCTGGAAGTGCCGACCGAGCTGCCGGGCGTCAACCCCGCCATACTGGATCCGCGAGACACTTACGCCGACCAGGCCGAGTGGGATGCCAAGGCGGCCGATCTGGCCGGGCGCTTCATCAAGAACTTCGAGCGCTTCACCGACAACGACGAAGGCAAACGCCTGGTCGCGGCGGGCCCGCAGTTGTAAGAAACGCGCCTCGCGTCTCACAATCCCGTACCGGTCAGCCCTGCTGGCCGGTATTTTTTTGGCCGATGCGCGGCATATGGCTCCCGCCAAGCCTTGCCTTGACGGCCCTTGCGCGTTAGATTCAGCCAAACTTTATACAATATACAATTTTGCAACCTGCCCGTGACCCCAGCATGACCCCACCTTACAAGACCCGAACCCAGATGGTGATGGAGAACCTCCGCGGCCGGATATTGCGTGGCGAGTTTGCTGCGGGCGCCCCCCTGCGCCAGGACGCCATCGCCAAGGAGCTGGCGGTGAGCCGCATCCCGGTGCGGGAAGCCCTGATGCAACTGGAAGCCCAGGGGCTGGTGAAGTTCGAGGCCCATCGCGGCGCCGTGGTGACCATGCTGGATGCCTCGGCCATCGAGGAGCTCTTTTATTTGCGGGCACTGCTCGAAGCCGATACCCTGTTCCACGCCGTCGACCTGATGACGGAGGAGACCTTCGCCCAGGCGCAAGCCATCCTCGCCCAGTTTGATCTGGCGCTGGAGTCTGGCACCCAGATCGAACACTGGGCCGAGTTGAATCACCGCTTTCACGCCACCCTCTACCAGGCAGCCAATCGCCCCCAGGCACTGGAACTGATCGCCCAGATCAATCTGAGCTGCGACCGCTATGTGCGTTTCGAACTGCTGTTCGCCCAGGGCGGCGTGGACAAGGCCGAGCGGGAGCACGCCCGACTCCTTGAACTGTGCCGCGCCCGGCGCAAGCACGAAGCAGTGGTACTGCTCAAGCAACACATCGAGGCGGCAGGCCAATCGATCAGACAGATCCTGGCAAGCGGCCACCATCAATGAACACTCACATCACCACAAGCTGGCAATAACGACATGAACCATTTCGAGATTATTGAAACCCGCGTCGCCCAGGTCAGGGCCACACTGGCCACGCTGGAGCTGGACGCCTTCATCGTTCCCCACGACGACGAGCATCTGGGGGAGTACATTCCCGCCTATGCCGAGCGGCTGGACTGGATCACGGGTTTCAACGGCTCCGCCGGGCTCGCCATCATCATGGCGCATCGGGCGGCCCTGTTCATCGACGGTCGTTATACAGTGCAGGCGCGCATGCAGGCGCCGGCCGAGCTGTTCGAGTTTCTCCACCTCAATGAAGACCCCCACGTGCAGTGGCTGGCGGAGCAGTTGCCCTCAGGCTCCCGGGTCGGTTTCGATGCCCGCCTGCACAGCCTGGCCTGGTATCAGAACGCCAACGCCGTACTGGCCGATCACGGCATTGAGCTGGTGCGCATCGACGAGAACCCCATCGATCTGCACTGGAGCGATCGTCCCGCTCCGACCAAGAGCCCTGTCATCCTCTACAGCGAGGAGCTGGCGGGCCAGTCCAGCCAGGCCAAGCGCGAAATGCTGGCCAGCGATCTGCGCAAGCGCGGGCTGGATGCGGTGCTGCTGACCCAGGCCGAACCCATCAACTGGCTGCTCAACCTGCGTGGTCGCGACGTGGAACGCCTGCCGGTGGTGCTGGGCTTTGCGGTGCTCTACGCCAACACCACCATGGATTTCTTCGTCGATACCGACAAGATCGACTGCTTCGCCTTCAGTCAGCACGTGGGGCAGGATGTCTCCGTCTACCCCATCGACAAGCTGGGTGACGTGTTGCAGCGCATCGGCGAGGATCAGCAGAAGGTGCTGGCCGACCCCAACACCGCCAACGCCTGGACCCAGCTCGTGATGGAAGAGGCGGGCGCCATTCTGGTGGCCGGCCAGGATCCCACCATGCTGCCCAAGGCGTGCAAGAACCCCGTGGAGCTGGCCGGTATGCGTGCCGCCCACCTGCGCGACGGCGTTGCCGTCACCCGCTTCCTGGCCTGGCTGGATCGCCTGATCGCCAGCGGCGAGTTCGACGGTGTGGACGAAGGTACCCTGGCCGACCAGCTGGAAGCCTTCCGCCACGAGCAGGAGCACTATGTGGAGCCGAGCTTCGACACCATCTCGGCACTCGGCCCCAACGCCGCCATGTGCCACTACCGCCACACCAACGGTACCCCGCGGGCCTTCGGCCAGGACAGCATCTATCTGGTGGACTCCGGCGCCCAGTACCTGGACGGCACCACCGACATCACCCGCACCGTCAAGGTGGGTGAGGTGACCGACGAGCACAGAGCCATGTTTACCCGGGTACTGCAGGGTCATATTGCCCTGGATCAGGCCCGCTTCCCCCGTGGCACTGCCGGCATCCAGCTCGACGTGCTGGCCCGCATGCCCCTGTGGCAAGCCGGTTACAACTACGACCATGGCACCGGACACGGGGTCGGCCACTTCCTCAGCGTGCACGAAGGCCCGCAGCGCATCGCCCCCAAGGGCAGCCTGGTGGCCCTGCAGCCGGGCATGGTGCTCTCCAACGAGCCGGGCTACTACCGGGAAGATGCCTTCGGCATCCGCTGTGAAAACCTGGTGGTGGTGACCGAACAGGAGGCCCGTGGCGAGCTGCCGATGCTGGGCTTCGAGCGACTGACCTATGTGCCGTTCGACATCCGCCTCATCGATCGCAGCCTGCTGAGTCCGGCGGAGTTCCGCTGGATCAACGAATACCATGCGGAGGTCTACCGCCGTCTGAGTCCGCTGCTGGAGGGCGAGGATCTCGCCTGGCTGGAGCAGGCGACCAGCCTCCTCTGATGACACAGGGCCTGCGGGCCCTGTTTCTTTATCTGCGGCATGCCACAAATGCCCCCCTTGCATCGACTCCCCGCCCCTTCTACCCTGTGCCTCCTTTTTGGCTGCCCCGCAGCAGAGACCCGATGAGAGGAGCCCCGATGCACTCGTCCCCCGTATTGCGCCTTGCCACCCACGCCGACATGCACGCCATCTGGCAGATAGATGCCGATGTCTTCGGCGAGGATGTCTACCCCGGTTTCTTCTTTCGCCAGGCCATGGATCTGTGGCCCGAACTGCTGGTCGTCGCGGAGCGGGAAGGCCGGCTGCTGGGCTATGCCCTGGGGGGGCTTGGTCAGGATCGGTCGCAGGGCTGGCTGCTCTCCCTCGCGGTGCGCCCCGAAGCGCGCGGCTTCGGCCTGGCCGAGCAAATGATATTGCAGGTGGAGCAGGGACTGCTGAAACTGGAAGTTGAGCGGGTCAGACTGACCGTTGATCCCGCCAATCCGGCCCAGCGCCTCTACTTCAGGCTGGGTTATCAGCAGTTGGCAGAAGAGAGAGGCTACTTCGGGCCAGGCGAGGATCGCCTGCTGCTGGAAAAAGCCCTGACCTGACCATCCGTCACTGGCACGGGTGCCTTCCGGCCACATAATTGGTTACACTTTGCGGGTTTAATGCGCAATCTGGTTGGCGTAAAGTGCAATTCATCACCAGATTAATCCGATGCCAGCCCAGGAGGCCCATCATGTTCAAACGTATTGCTCTCGTCACCCTGCTGGCGGCCACCACCGCCATCACCGGCTGTGCCAACAGCGACGTCTACTCCGGCGATGTCTACACCAAGGATCGCGCCAAGCAGGTACAGACCGTCAACTATGGCACCATCCTCTCCACCCGCCCCGTCAAGATCCAGGCCGATGAGAACTCCCTGATCGGCACCATTGGCGGCGCCGTGGTCGGCGGCCTGCTCGGCAGCACCATAGGCGGCGGTCGTGGCAGTGACATCGCGGCAGCCGGTGGCGCCATCGCGGGTGCGGCGGCCGGCAAGGCGGCAGGGGACAAACTCAACCAGGTTGACGGGGTCGAGCTCGAGATCAAGAAAGAGAACGGCGAATCCATCGTGGTGGTACAAAAGGCCAGCCCCACCTTTGTGCCTGGCGCCCGGGTCCGCATGACCCAGGGCAACGGCACGATCAACGTGGCCGTGGTGAACTGATAGCGCCGCTCAAGGTGCAACTGCCATAAAAAAGGTGAGCCCGGGCTCACCTTTTTGCGCTCTGCACTACAGAGGATTCACGCCCCCAGATGCAGCCAGGCCGCGATGGACAGCTGCAGGCCCACCAGGTCGGCATGGTGGAACAGGGCATGCAGTGATGCACGATCCCCGGCCACCTGCATCATCAGACGCTGTTGCGCCTGCAGGTCGGCCAGCCAGGAGGGGGGCACCGTCAGCGTGCCTGCCGCCTCGGCGACCAGGGATATCCCCTCAAGCAGGGCATGCAGCGCCCGTTGTTGTTCGCCAGCATCGCCACTCTCGAGCCAGAGCTGCTCATGATGCTGCCAGTGCTGCATACCCAGGGTAATGCTGGTCTTCTGATCTTTGCCCTCAATCCCTTGCAGGGGCTGCACGGCCAGTGGCTTGCCAAGCCCAGCCAACCTGTATCCGCGCTGCGCCTTGGACTGGGCACCCAGCCGCAATCCTCCCAGCGCCGCCAGCTTGCTCGCCAGGGTGAACAGGGCGCGGGCATCGCCGGATTTCAGCTCCAGCTCCAGCTCGTCGATCCCGGTACGCCCCAGGGCACCGGCAATCTCCCCCTGATCCCAGGCCAGCTCGATCTCGGCATCTCCGAATGCGATCAGCCAGTGGCGGCGCAGGAAATCGGTGCTGAACTGGGCCACCAGACGGCTCTGGAGTTCATCGCGCACCGCCAGACTCGGCCAGATATCGGCAGGAAAGGCAGACAGGGTCGGAATGGTGCCCTCCACCGGGGCGTTGTACTCGGGTCTGGCGTGCAATCCGCCCACGACCTGCCCCCGGCACTTGATGGTCTGCTCGGAAAAATCATCGCTGCGACGAATGCGCAACCCCATCTCGAGCCCACGCAAACCCAGATCGGGCGTGTCGAAATAGACGTTGCCAAGAGCGGCTTGACTGGAAGAAATAATCTCTAGTGAATTCAGAAGGTTGGAGAGGGATTCTTGAATATTGCTGGTGACGAAAAACTTTATCTCGATCTCAGTTTGCATAGTCATTCCGGGCTGGCGGGCAACTTTGGGGGGCATGTTCAGGGTCGCGAGGATATAATGCCAGCGACAGTTCACGATTAATTCACGGTTTTATTGATGGCACAGTTCGGTTACCATGCGCCCCTCATAAAATCGTATCGAGTGTTTTTTCACCGACACAGGTTTGGCCATGCCAGTAAATACTATTTTGGGTCTTTTTGCCAAGTCCCCCATCAAGCCGCTGCAGAAGCATATCGTCAAGGTTCACGTGTGCTGCGAACAGCTCATTCCCTTCTTTGATGCCGTTGCCGAAGACCGCTGGGAAGATGCCGAGAAGATCCGGCAACAGATCGCCCAGCTGGAAAAAGAAGCGGACATCCTCAAGCGCGAAATCCGCTTGAAACTCCCCCGCGGCCTGTTCCTGCCGGTCGCCCGTACCGATCTGCTGGAGCTCTTGACCCAGCAGGACAAGATTGCCAACCGTGCCAAGGATATTTCCGGCCGCATGCTTGGCCGCAAGATGGAATTCCCCACCGAGATGCGCGCCGATTTCATGGCCTATCTCAAACGCTGTATCGATGCGACCGCCCAAGCCGAAAAAGCCATCGGAGAACTCGATGAGCTGCTCGAAACCGGCTTTAAAGGACGTGAAGTTGAAATGGTTGCCGAGATGATCCACCAGTTGGATCTCATCGAGGACGATACTGACACCATGCAGATCGGACTGCGCCAACAGCTGCAAGCCGTTGAGCACAAATACAATCCGATCGACGTTATGTTCCTCTACAAGATCCTCGAATGGGTAGGTGACCTGGCTGATCAGGCAGAGCGCGTTGGCGCCCGTCTGGAATTGATGCTGGCTCGTTCGTAATCGACTGACTGGGTAAACACTACTAATGGACATTATCGCAAATTACGGCACCACCCTGGTGCTCGTGGCGGCCTTGTTCGGCTTTTTGATGGCCTGGGGCATTGGTGCGAACGACGTCGCCAACGCCATGGGCACATCGGTCGGCACCAAGTCCCTGACCATCCGTCAGGCGATCATCATCGCCATGATCTTTGAATTTGCCGGTGCCTATCTGGCCGGTGGCGAAGTGACGGCCACCATCCGCAGCGGCATCATCGACAGCAACGCCTTTGCCGACACGCCGGATCTGCTGGTGCTCGGCATGATCGCCTCCCTGCTGGCTGCGGGTCTGTGGCTGATCCTGGCCTCCTATTTCGGCTGGCCCGTCTCCACCACCCACTCCATCATCGGCGCCATCGTGGGCTTCGCCGTGGTGAGCATCGGTCCGGAAGCGGTACAGTGGAACAAGTTTGGCGGCATCGTCGGCTCTTGGATCATCACGCCGGCCATCTCGGGCATCATCGCCTACTTCATGTTCATCAGCGTGCAGAAGCTCATCTTCAACACGGACAACCCCCTGGACAACGCCAAGCGCTATGTCCCCTTCTACATGTTCCTGACGTCCCTGGTCATCTGCCTGGTCACCATCAAGAAGGGGCTGACCCACGTCGGTCTGCACCTGAGCAATGGCGAGGGCGTCCTGCTCTCCGTCGCCATCTCCATCGCGGTGGCGTTTGCCGGCTGGATCTATATCCGCGGCCAGCAGTACAACCCGAAAGATGACAGCAAGATGCACTTCGCCAACGTGGAGAAGGTGTTCGGCATCCTGATGATCATCACCGCCTGTGCCATGGCCTTCGCCCACGGCTCCAACGACGTGGCCAACGCCATCGGTCCGCTCTCTGCAGTCGCCTCCATCGTGGCGGCCGGCGGCGAGATCGGCGGCAGCTCCCACATCGCCTGGTGGATCCTGCCCCTTGGCGGCATCGGCATCGTCATCGGTCTGGCCACCATGGGCGAGAAGGTGATGGCGACCGTCGGCACCGGCATCACCCACCTGACCCCGAGCCGTGGCTTCGCCGCCCAGCTGGCCACCGCCGCCACCGTGGTGATCGCCTCCGGCACCGGTCTGCCCATCTCCACCACCCAGACCCTGGTCGGTGCCGTCATGGGCGTCGGTCTGGCACGGGGTATCGCGGCCCTGAACCTGGGCGTGCTGCGCAACATCGTGGTCTCCTGGGTCATCACCCTGCCCGCGGGCGCCATCCTGGCCATCGCCATCTTCTACGTGCTGCAGGCCTGCTTCTCCTGAGCAGCCCACGCCGCACGACAAAAAGCCCGGGTCATTGACCCGGGCTTTTTTATGCTTCGCCCATATTACGCCGTCGATTGAGCGTCGATCGGCTGCGGCGTTTACTCCTCGATGAAGGTCCACTCGTCGCGCACCCGGCTGATGGCATCAAGCCGCCGCTTGGCAAGCTGCTCGCGGATTGCCTCCCCTTTGAAGCCGGCCGCCACTATCTCCTTGACCGGCACAGCCTGCGCCGCCTCCAGGGCCTGAGCGACATAGTCCGGCTGACTGTAGACCTTCTCTTCGAAGCCGGTACGACCGTGGAAGTCGGCGCGACAGGCATCGAGCAGCTGGGCAAAGCGCTCCGGTCTGCGCCAGGCATCGGCCTTGTCGAATACCTTGAGCAGGGTCGCGGGCTTGAGCTCGAAGGCAATGTGGATATGGGTGTGCAGGTCGCTCACCAGCAGGGCCAGATCGCGACACTCGTTCGGCACCCGGAAGCGCTCGCAAAAATCCCGAATGAGCGGCAACCCCTTCTGACCATGGCCGTGATGGCTCGGCCAGAAGGCGGGCGGAGTCAGCCCCTTGCCAAAGTCGTGGCAGAGGGACGCGAAGCGCACGGTCAATTCGGGGGAGAGACGACATGCCTGCGCCAGCACCATCATGGTATGGATGCCGGTGTCGATCTCCGGGTGCCATCTGGCAGGTGCCGGCACACCGAACAGGGCATCGAGCTCGGGGAAGAGCGCCTTGAGTGCGCCGCATTCGCGCAGCACCTCGAAGAAGATCTGGGGTGTCGACCCCAGCAGCACTTTTTCCAGCTCCTTCCAGACCCGCTCCGGGGTCAGATGGGCCAGCTCTCCAGCCTCCGTCATCTCGCGCATCAGCCCCAGCGTCTCGGGGGCCACCACGAACCCCTGGGCATGGAAACGGGCGGCGAAGCGCGCCACCCGCAGGATGCGCAGAGGATCCTCGGCAAAGGCCGGCGAGACATGGCGCAGCAACCGCGCCTCCAGATCCTGCACGCCGCCGTAGGGATCGTGCAGTTGCCCATCCTCATCTTCGGCGATGGCGTTGATGGTGAGATCCCGGCGCAGCAGATCCTGCTCCAGCGTCACCTCGGGGGCGGCATGGCAGACGAAGCCGGTGTAACCCTGCCCCTGCTTGCGCTCGGTGCGCGCCAGGGCGTACTCCTGCTGGGTTTTGGGGTGAAGAAAGACCGGAAAGTCTCGGCCCACCTGGGTGAATCCGAGACCCAGCATCTGCTCCACCGTGGCGCCGACCACCAGGTGATCCCTATCACCCTGGGGCAATCCCAACAGGCGATCCCGCACCGCCCCTCCGACCAGATAAATCTGCACGCGCACTCTCCCTCGATAAACTTGCCCCGATGATACCGCTTTTGGCCAAGAGAGACGATGTGCACCCGTCGCACCAGGCTCGCCATCACTCAGCCGGGCGGCAGCTTCCCGTCATCGTCCCGGGCGACTCAGCCCGTGGTTCGCGCCAGCTCCCCTTATGGTATCCGGGTCTTTGACATCCCTTTTGGGAGGCTTTAACCTGCCGCCCATAACAATGGAATGGATCCTTATGTACACACAGTTCTTCGGTCTGTCGGAGCCCCCGTTCTCCATCTCGCCCAACCCCAAATACCTCTATATGAGCGAGCGTCACGGGGAGGCCCTCGCCCACCTCAACTACGGGTTGCAGGACGGTGGCGGCTTCGTGCTGCTGACCGGGGAAGTGGGTACGGGAAAGACCACCGTCTCCCGCTGTCTGCTGCAGCAATTGCCCGCCGACACCGAGATCGCTTACATCCTCAATCCCTCTCTGACCGAGCGGGATCTGCTGGCCGCCATCTGCGACGAATTCCAGTTGCCCTACGGCGAAGAGGCCAGCCTCAAGCAATTGTTCGACCTTATCCGGGATCATCTGCTGGCGAATCTGGCGGCAGGCAAGCGCAGCGTGGTGCTGGTGGATGAAGCCCAGCACCTGCTGCCCGGCGTGCTGGAGCAGTTGCGACTGCTCACCAATCTGGAGACAGACGAGAAGAAACTGCTGCAGGTGGTGCTCATCGGCCAGCCCGAGCTGCAACAGATGCTGCGCCAGCCCCTGTTGCGCCAGCTGGCGCAGCGGATCACCGCCCGCTATCACCTGCTGCCGCTGTCGCGCCAGGATGTGGATGCCTATGTCCGCTTCCGGTTGCAGGTGGCAGGCTGCGTCCAGCCCATCTTCACCCCCAGGGCCATCCAGACCCTGCATCGCCTCTCCGGGGGCATTCCCCGTCTCATCAACCTCATCTGCGACCGCGCCCTCATCGCCGCCTTCGCCCGTGGCAGCCACAAGATAGTGCACGGGGACATCAGCCAGTCCGCGTATGAGGTGAGCGGCATTCGCGACGAGGGAAGCTGGCAATCCGGCCTCACGGTCGCCCTGGTGGGCGCCCTGCTGGTCGCCACCGGCTGGTGGGGCTGGCAATTCTTCGGATTCTTCCCAGCCCGCCCCCTGGTCAAGGTCGAGGTACCGGTCAAGGTGGATGACACGCCGGAGCAGCAAGCCCAGCTGACCCGCGCCATCAATCAGGCGCTGGAGCCGGACGTCGCCATGCAGAATCTCTACAAGGTATGGGGCTACCAGGCCGAGCTGGAGGAGGCAACCTGCGACAACGCCCCCCGTGCGGGCCTGCGCTGCCAGGAGGGAGAAGCCTCCCTGGCGCAATTGCAGGCGCTGCAATACCCGGCCCTCATCAGTCTCACCGACGAGACCGGCGGCCTCTATTACGCCACCCTGGTCAGCCTGGGGGCGGACAAGGCTTCCCTGCTCATCGGCAACCAGAGCTGGCAGGTGGACAGGCAGTGGCTCTCCGACGCCTGGGGCGGCAGCTACACCCTGCTCTGGCGCATGCCCAGGGGCAACGTGCCCCTGATAGCGAGCAATGCCGGGGCTGCCCAGGTGCAGTGGCTGGACAACGCCCTTAGCCGCGCCATGCAGCAACCCGATCGCAAGGTGAGCCGCTTCGATGCCACCCTCAAGAACAAGCTGCAACAGTTCCAGCGCGAGCAGGGACTGACCCCGGACGGCATCGCCGGCAGCAACACCCTGCTGCGGCTGAATGTGGCCTCCGGCGAACCCATGCCCAGGCTGGAGGATGAATCCCTGCGAGCCAGCACGCCGGTCGATCTCGACAGCGTGGCAGATGATGAGACGGATCCCATGGTCGAGGAGGCCTCCTGATGTCCACCCTGCTCAAGGCCCTGCGCCGGGCCGACCAGCCCCAGTTCACCCCCCATATGCCGCTCATGGGTCTGCCCGTGAGCCAGGAAGAGGAGCCCAACCGCCGCTGGATCTGGTGGGCCCTGGTGCCCCTGGCCCTGGTGATGGGCGCCGCCGCCAACTATGGCTGGCACCTCTATCACCTCAAACCCGTGGAACAGCAGGTCGAAGTGAAGGAAGTGGTGACTCCCCCCTTCGTGCGGGTCGAACCCAGGCCCATGATCACCCGGCCGCTGCCGCCCCCCCTGCCGGAGCCCGTGGTCGCTCCAAGACCTGCCGCAACCCCGGCTGCGACTACCGCAAACCAGGGGGGACAGAGTCTGGCAGAACGGCTGATGGCCGCCCTCAACAACACGCCGCTGGTGGAAGAGAGTGCGCCACAGGCTCAGGTCCAGACCAGTGCCATCCCCCTCGGCGCCCTGGCTCCGGCCCTGAAACAGCAGGTGCCGTCCCTGACCTATGGTGCCCACAACTACTCCTCCGACCCGGCCAAGCGGGCCGTCGTGCTCAATGGACGGGAGTGGCACGAGGGCAATGAAATAGCCCCCGGCGTCATCCTGGCAGCCATCGCCCAGGACTACATCGTCCTGCAGGTCGGCGGCCAGTATGCCAGCCTCAAGGCGCTGCAAGACTGGCGCGGCTGATCTGCCGGCATCCGGTGGCCCTCCCCCGGGAGGGTCTGCGCCCATTCTGAGGGAGCCCGAGAGCTCCCCTTTTTAATCAATAACCTACACTCGACCATTGCCATGCGCCGGGTCGGGGATCGCCCTCCTGATGGCGGGCGGACTTATCATCAGAACATGAGCACACTGTGAGCCACTCAGACAACACCACCTTCGCCACCCGCATTCTGGACTGGTACCAGATCCACGGCCGCAAGACCCTGCCCTGGCAGCAGGACAAAACCCCCTACCGGGTCTGGGTCTCCGAGATCATGCTGCAACAGACCCAGGTTGCCACTGTCATCCCCTATTACGAGCGGTTCATGGCCCGCTTCCCCGACGTGCTGGCCCTGGCCAACGCCCCCATCGACGAGGTGCTGCATCACTGGACCGGGCTTGGCTACTACGCGCGCGCCCGCAACCTGCACAAGGCTGCCCAGCAGATCCGCGATCTGCACGGCGGCCTCTTTCCGGAACAACTGGAAGAGGTGATGGCCCTGCCCGGCATCGGTCGCTCCACCGCCGGGGCCGTGCTCTCCCTCTCTCTGGGCCAGCCCCACGCCATCCTGGATGGCAACGTGAAGCGGGTACTCACCCGCTGGCTGGCGCTGGCGGGCTGGCCGGGCCAGAAGCAGGTCGAGCACGATCTCTGGGAGCTGGCGACCCGCCTCACCCCGCGCGTCGGGGTGGCCCAGTACAACCAGGCCATGATGGACATGGGGGCCACCGTCTGCACCCGCAGCAAGCCCGCCTGCGAGCGCTGCCCGGTGCAGGCCGATTGCCAGGGGCTGTCGCAGGGCAACCCCACCGCTTACCCTCACAGCAAGCCGAAGAAGAGCATTCCGGCACGCAACGGCATTATGCTGATCATCCGCCACGGCGATCAGCTGCTGCTGGAGAAGCGTCCGCCGCAAGGGATCTGGGGCGGGCTTTACTGCTTCCCGCAGGTGGAATCCCTCACAGAGGTGACCGGACGACTGCGGGAGTTGGGGCTGGAGGATGCCGCCTATCAGGAGCTCGCTGGATTTCGTCACACTTTCAGCCACTTCCACCTCGATATCCGCCCTTTGCTGATCGAAATGGCTGTTCCGCCCGCCCCCCTGCTCATGGAAGCGGATACCCGACTCTGGTATAACTTACGCCATCCTGCCGAGGTGGGATTGGCGGCGGCCACGGCCCGTCTGCTCGCCTACCCGGACTTACAACCAGACTTGCAACCACAGAGGTCAACATGAGCCGTACCGTATTTTGCCTGCGCCTGAAGAAAGAAGCGCCGGGTCTCGATTTCCAACTCTACCCCGGTGAACTCGGCAAGCGGATCTTCGACAACATCAGCAAGGAAGCCTGGACCGAGTGGCAGAAGAAGCAGGTCATGCTGATCAACGAGAAGAAGCTGAACATGATGAATCTCGAGCACCGCCAGTTGCTGGAAAAAGAGATGGTCAGCTATCTGTTCGACGCGGGTGAAGTCCAGATCGACGGCTACACCCCTCCCAGCCAGTGAGCGGGAATCGAGTCAAAGGGCCAGCGTCCCCCTGAGTCGTCAATATGCCGCAGGGTGACACCAATCCTGGCTCAGGCCAGTCAGTGACGGGCGGCCCCACCGCCCGGTTTGAGGATCTTATGGGTCGTTTTTTTGGGCTGCTGTGCGCCCTGCTGTTTCTCTCTGCCTGTTCATCCACACCCCAGACCAGCGGGGGTGGCGATGATGATCTGGTCAACGGCAAGGACGTGCGCGGTTTTGAACACATGATCAGTGCGCTCTCCCATAACGTGAACGAGATATGGGGGCGCGAGGCGCTGTTCGCGGGCAAGTTTGACTACGTCAAATACACGGATCAGTACAAGAGCCGCGCCCACATCGATTTCTCCAGCGGTCACATCATGGTGGAGACCGTCTCGGGTCTGGATCCCCGTGCCCACCTGCGTCGCGCCATCATCGAAACCCTGCTGACCCCGGACGATCCGGCAGAGGTCGACCTCTATTCGGACCGTGAGATCATGCCAGGTGGCGAGCCCTTCCTCTATGGCCAGGTGCTGGACAACCAGGGGCAAGCGATCCGCTCCAGCTGGCGTGCAGAGCGTTATGCCGACTATCTGATCGCCAACGCGATGAAGAAGCGCACCCTCGGGATCCGCAACATCTTCTTCATCGACATTCCCATGGTGGCCAACCACGAAGACAGGCGCGGCTACAAATACGCCAGCATCATCCGCGATGCCTCCCGCAAGTACGGGGTCGCCGAGAGTCTCATCTACGCGGTGATCAAGACCGAGAGCAGCTTCAACCCCTATGCGGTCAGCCACGCCAACGCCTATGGTCTGATGCAGGTGATCCCGGCTACCGCTGGGCGGGATGTCTATGTGAGGGTCAAGGGCAAGGATGGCCAGCCGACCAGGGAAGATCTGTTCAATCCGGCCTACAACATCGATGTGGGGACCGCCTACCTGCACCTGCTGCAGACCGTCTATCTGGCGGATATCCAGGATCCCCAGTCCCGCCGCTATGCGGTGATCTCCGCCTACAACGGTGGTGCGGGAGGGGTGCTCAACACCTTCTCCAACGATCGCAAGGCGGCCCCCGGCATGATCAACCGCCTCTCCCCCGAGGCCGTCTATCAGGTACTGACCGAACAACATCCCAAGGCAGAGGCTCGCCGCTATCTCTACAAGGTCAATCAGGCCGAGAAGGGGTTCAAGCGAACCGTCGCAAGCCGGGCTGGCTGATGGCATGCAAGAAGGGCGCTCCCGGAGCGCCCTTCTCATTTACTGTGGCCTGAAAGCTTACTTGGCGATAAAGCCGCCCTTGCTCAGGGGCGCTGCCCCCACCTTCTCCAGGTGTTCCACCTCGACTTCGGTCTTGTTCCAGCTGTGGTCCACCTCGCCGCGCACGCGGATCAGATCGTCAGGCCCCACCTCGGTACCGCGCCACACGTCACCGTCCACCTCCACTTCCACCTCGCCGCTGTCGTCACGGAACAGGTAGTTTTCGCCACCCAGGTGTTTGACCAGCTTGCCTTCCAGGGTCACCCACTGATCATCGGCCACGTCTTTCAACTGGGCGACCGATACCTTGTTCTGCTCCTTGGGGCCGGTGTAGGCCGCCATGGCGAAGGAAGAGACGGACATCAGGGCCACCAGGGCGATTGCTTTTGCGTTGTTCATTTCATGCTCCTGTCTTTGCGGTATGAGGGCATCTTGCCCGGGGGCGCGTGAAACAAACGTGAAGCCTCCCCATTCAGGGAGGAGTGATGTGATCGCAAGCGATTAAATGGCCACGGCATGCTGCAAATATGTATTCGAGTGGATACCTTCTCACCTGGCCATGCGGGTTCCCAGCCCGCCGCCATCGAGGAACAGCCCGCAGGCCCGCCCTGCCCCATCCATGAGAACAGCTACATGAACAAATGGCTTTTGTGTTTATTGGGTCTCTTCGCCCTCACGGCCCATGCCGCCGAGACGCGTCCCCCCTTCTCCCGCATCGTGATGTTCGGCGACAGCCTCTCCGATACCGGCAAGATGTACGACAAGATGCGCGGTTACCTCCCCTCCAGCCCGCCTTACCATCAGGGCCGCTTCTCCAACGGCCCGGTCTGGCTGGAGCAGCTCACCCAGCACTTCCCGGGCCTCGCCATCGCCAACGAGGCGGAAGGGGGCGCCACTGCCGTGGCCTACAACAAGATCTCCTGGAACCCCAAGTATCAGGTCATCAACAACCTGGACTACGAGGTGACCCAGTTCCTGCAAAAGGATGGCTTCAAGCCCGACGATCTGGTGATCCTCTGGGTCGGTGCCAACGACTACCTGGCCTATGGCTGGAACACCGAGCAGGATGCCAAGCGGGTGCGCGACGCCATCAGCGATGCGGCCAACCGCATGGTATTGAACGGTGCCAAGCAGATCTTGCTGTTCAACCTGCCGGATCTGGGCCAGAACCCCTCGGCCCGCAGCCAGAAAGTGGTCGAGGCAGCCAGCCATGTCTCCGCCTACCACAACCAGCTGCTGCTGAATCTGGCACGCCAGTTGGCTCCCACCGGCATGGTGAAATTGTTCGAGATCGACAAGCAGTTCGCCGAGATGCTGCGCGAGCCACAGAACTTCGGCCTGAGCGACACCGAACACGCCTGCTATGGCGGCGGCTATGTGTGGAAGCCCTTTGCCTCCCGCAGCGCCGCCACCGACAGTCGACTGGCCCCCTTCAATCCCGAGGAGCGCCTTGCCATCGCCGGCAACCCTCTGCTGGCTCAGGCCGTCGCAACGCCCATGGCGCGCCGCAGTGCGGGCGAGCTGAACTGTGAAGGCAAGATGTTCTGGGACCAGGTCCACCCCACCACAGTGGTACACGCCGCCCTGAGCGAGCGGGCTGCCGCCTTCATCGAACAGGAGTACGAATTCCTCCCTCGATAACGGAGGCCATCCTGCCAGGGCTGGCGCTTCGCCGGCCCTCTTGCCGACAAGGGCAAGCAATCCATATGACACCCATCACAGATTCGAGTCACGGTTCCCCGGCGGTCTTCTGTCTCCACTATGATGCAGATGGATATCACAATATGTTTTATATCAGTTGCTTGTAGATCGAGAAAAGCGAGCTACGTTTAAACGTGTTGTGGTCGAACACAGGCCCAACCCACGAGGCGAGGCGACATGAATTCGCGCTCCCCACACACAAGATTGCAGAGGCATCTATGAACAAAACACTGATTACCTTGCTGGTTTCAGGCTTGCTTGCGGCCAACGCCCAGGCAGCCGGACAAGACAACACCTGGTATGGCGGTGCCAAACTGGGTTGGTCCAACTTCTACGGTGTCGATGAGAGCAATTCCATCGCCATCACCGACAAAGACGACGATGAAGTCGGCGCCGGTGCCTTCGCCGGTTACCAGATCAACCAGAATCTGGGTGTCGAACTGGGTTATGACTACCTTGGCAAGCTCAAGTACAGCGGCACCCGCAATGGCGCGGCCTTCAATGACTCCGTGCAAGCCCAGCTGGCCCAGCTCACGCTGAAACTGGGGTTCCCGGTTGCGGACAATCTGGACCTTTACGGCCGTGTCGGGGGCGGCTATGGCTGGACCGACAGCGATCAGCTGGAAAACGACAGCCGCTTCACCTTCGTCGGCGCGCTCGGTGCGGAGTATGCCCTGAGCCTGAATTGGGCAGCCCGCCTCGAATACCAGTACAGCACCCCGTATGGCAGCCGTGACGATACCGGCCTACGCATGGACAACGGCCTGCTCTCCCTGGCCGCCGTCTATCGCTTCGGTCAGGTTGCACCGGCTCTGCCGGTCGCTGCTCCCGCCCCCGCGCCCGAGCCCGTGATGGTCGACAAGCAGTTCACCTTGAGCTCGGACGTGCTGTTTGACTTCAACAAGGCCACCCTCAAGCCCCAGGCCGGGCAGGCGCTGGATACCCTCTACAGCCAGATTGAAGAGGCCAGGCCCAAAGACGGGTCGGCCACCGTCATCGGCTATACCGACCGCATCGGCTCCGAGGCCTACAACCAGAAGTTGTCCGAGCAGCGTGCCCGGACCGTGGCCGATTACCTGATTGGCAAGGGCCTGCCGGCCGGCAAGGTCAATGTGGAAGGGCGTGGCAAGCAGTCTCCCGTCACCGGCGACAGCTGCACCAGCAAATCCAAGCGCGAGCTGATCGTCTGCCTGGCCCCGGATCGCCGGGTAGAGGTCAAGGTACAGGGCGTCTCGGAAGTACAGCAATAACGACGACCCCAAACAAAACGGGAGGCCATGGCCTCCCGTCTTTTTTTATGCTTCCTCAGATGCGCGTGCGTACATCCGCCGCAATCTGATCGAGCAACAGTTGCCAGCCCTGTCCCAGCTCGTTCACCAGGGCGCCATACCCATCGGCAGGCAGCACCCGCTCCTGCTGGAAGGGAACATCTCTCAACACGACCCCCTCCTCCGTCAGCAGGCGCCAGCGACCGCTGAGCAGGGCGCGGCCGTCGTGCCGCCCCTGGAAACGCTCGACCGAGATGCTCAGCACAGGCCCCTTGCGGGCCCCGTCCTGACGCACCACCCAGCCAGGCAAGCGGCTGGAGAGGCCATTGAGGGTCAACTGGTTCAACTGGGCATCGAGGGAACCTGCCCAGCGATGGTACTCGGCAAAGTGCAACTCCTTGCCCTCCAGCTGATAGACCAGGCTCATCCGGTCAAGCTGACCGGACAGGGCGACGGGGCGCAGCACCAACTGGTGCTGCGGCTGCGCCGTGGTGACACTCGACGGCGCCGTGTCAGCATCCAGCGAATAGTAATGCAGCGTCGTCGGCGCACTGCCACATCCCGCCAGCAGGCCCAGCAAGGCCAGCGTCAACATCCGTTTTTTCATCATTTTCCTCGCTTGGGCTCGGGATCCCGCGGACGAGCGCGGTCAAAGATCAGCGAACTCGGCTGCTCGTTCAGTGAATGGACCAGAGGTTGCAACTCACTCATCAGCTGGTTGAGTGATTGCACCGACTGACGCAGCTCCTGATTGGTCTGGGAACCGGCATCATAGGTCTGCAACGTCTCCTGCAACTGCTTGAGGCTCTGGTTGAGGGAGGCCGGCAACTGCTGGGTCGACTGCTGACCGGTAAACTGCTCCAGATTCGCACTCACGGCACTGACATGCTTGAGCGTCTTGTCCAGTGTCATCAGGGTGCTGTTGACCTGAGTGAGGGTGGTGGCCATGTCCATGTCGACGAACTTGTCGAGGATGAGGTTCACCTTGCGTTCGATCTGATCCAGACCGGCCTGGGCAGTCGGGAAGACCTGATAGCCCGCCATCTTGAGCGGCTGATAGACAGGCGCATCCGGATAGAAGTTCAGATCGATCACCTTGCCCCCCGTCAGCAGGCTGGCGGTCTTGAGGCTAGCCCTCAGCCCTTCCTTGAACTGCTTGTTGAACAGGGCCCGCCACTGCTCCTTCTCCGCATTGGCATAACGGTGGGAGAGACGCTGCACCTCGATGCGCGCCAGCACCGGGATCTGCCGGCTCTTGAATAGCTGGACGCCCTTGTCGTCGATGAGATAGGGAGCCGAGATGACGGTACCGACCCGGATGCCGCGATACTGTACCGCCGCGCCGGGATGCAGCCCGCCCACGTCATTGTCGAACAGGAAGACATAGTCGATGAACTGATCCAGGCTACCGGCCAGCACGCTCTCCTCGTCCTTGAACAGCACGAACTCGTCGTTCTGTTTCACCGGCTCCCCCGGCAACCAGCCGGGAGGCAGCCCCATGGTGATGCCGCCGTTGATCAGGCTCTCCAGCGAGTCCATCTTCACCTTCATCCCCTCGCTGCTCATGGAGACCTCGAAGCCGGGCGTCAACCAGAACCGGGAGTTGCTGCTCACCAGGACGTCATAAGGCGCGTTGATGAAGAGCTGGTACTGCATCTCGCTCTTCTCGGGCAGGAATTTGGCCTCTTCGACCTGACCGATGGTGAATCCCTGATAGCTGATGGGGGAACCCGCGCCCAGCGCGTTGGCATCCCGGCTGGACAGGGATAGCCGCAATCCCCTGGCATCCAGGGATGTCAAGGGCGGCCTGTCCAGCATGGCGTATTCGCTTCGCGCCCTGCCCTTCTTGCCGGGAGAAAGCTCGATATAGGCACCGGAGAGCAAGGTGCCAAGACCGGAAACGCCCTCACGCCCGACCCTGGGCTTGACCACCCAGAACTGGCTGTCTTTCTTGAGCATGCCGGCGGCGGCATTGGTCAGGCGAGCCTTGAGCACGGCATGGCTATAGTCCTCGCTGAGCTCCACCGTCTCGATACGGCCCACCTCCACTTCACGAGAACGGATCACCGTCTTGCCCGCCACTATGCCCTCGGCGGTCGCCACCGTCAGGGTGAAGCTCGGCCCTTGTGAATACCAGTGCTGGAACAGCATCCAGGCGCCGATGAAGAGGGCCAGCAAGGGCACCATCCAGATAGCGGCAGCCGAACTCATGAAATCAGAGCCCGGTTTCCACCTTGTCTTACGCTCACTCACGTTCGCGTTCTCCTTGTTGTAAATCCCAGATCAGGCGGGAATCAAAACTCATGGCAGCCACCATGGTGACCAGTACGACCCCGGCAAAGGCGACGGCCGCAGGGCCAGGGTAGATGGTCATCAGATTGTCGAGCCGGATGAGACCGGCCAGGATGGCCACCACGAAGACGTCGATCATCGACCAGCGCCCCACAAATTCGGTCATGCGATAGAGTTTGAGCTTGCCGAGGGGAGATGCCCCCTGGCCGCGCTGCACCACGTAGCAGAGCCACAGCAGCGCCAGGATCTTCACCAGCGGCACCACCACGCTCGCGAAGAAGATGACGGCGGCAATGGGGTAGGAGCCCATGGCCCACAGCAGCACCACCCCGCCCATGATGGTCGAGGGGCTGTCATCCCCCAGGAACACGGTGTCCATGATGGGATACAGGTTGGCTGGGATATAGAGGATCACCGAAGTGATCAGCAGGGCCCAGGTGCGGTTCAGACCACCCGGCTTGCGGCTGTGCAGGTGATCCCCGCAGCGAACGCAACTATGGGCATCCTGCTCGTTCAGGGCGCCGCAGATGTGACAGCCCACCAGACCGCACGACAGGGCGCTCTCCTCGGGATCCAGCTCCCTCGCCGCCGTCGGGCCGAACAGCCGCTGCCACAGCCACATCCGATCCAGGGAGGAGATCATCTTGATGAGCAGCAGGGTGTAGCCAACGAAGGCCCAGAACGACAGTCCCATCTTGATGTCGGCCATCCCCATCAGCTTCACCAGAGAGATGAGCACGCCGATGAGGAAGACGTCCACCATCAGCCAGGGCTTGATCCGGCACAGCAGGCGGCCAAGGGAGCGCAGGGCCTTGCTGTGCAGATCCTTGTCCAGGCGCCACAGCACCAGCATGATGGAACCGATATAGACCAGCGGCAACCCGATCAGGGTAATGCTCAGCACGGCCCCGAGGAACAGGTAGCCTTGGTCCACCAGGGTGGTGATGCACTGCAGGAAGGTCATCTCCTGCCCCACCCCCTTGGCCGAGAACGACATGAAGGTAAAGGCGTTGGAGAGCACGAACATGATGATGGCCGCAAAGCCATAGGCGATAGGCCTGCGCTCCTGCTCAGGCAGATGACGAGTCAGGGTATGGCCGCAGCGCGGACAACTGCTCGTCTCCCCCACGGCCAGCTCGGTGGCCGGCACCAGCAGATCACACTCTTCGCAGGCGGTCGCGTCATGGGTATAGGTGGGTGGATGTTGGTGTGAAACCGGATGCAAGATAAGACCCCAGCATGAGGCCCGCCACGGGGCCAGAGCCGCCAATTATTGCAGCAGCGGCCCCTGCCGACCAGCCCTGTCGTTGTCCATCCTGCCCGGGTGTGAGAATGACTTTGACAAGGCAGTGCCCATTTAGCACAATCAAACGCCACTTTTTTTCCGCGGGACAATAATTTATGACAACTGAATCCCCAAGCTACTCCACTATCGAGCAGGCCTTCTCCCTCGGGAACGGGCAAGATTCTGCCCTCAACTGGTTGCGCAAAAACCGTAGCCAGGTCGCCATCTTCCTGGTGAGCGGCATCAAGCTGGAGGGGACCATCAGCGGTTTTGACCAGTACAGCGTGCTGTTGACCGATGCCCATGGCAATCAGCAACTGGTCTACAAGGCCAAGATTTCCACCATTGCCATGCACTCCGGCCGTCCTGCCGTCAGCATCCAGCGAGCCCGCAAGCCACGGGTTTCCATGGCGCCGCGCCCCCATGGCGCCCCCAGCCGTTATGACGACAACCAGGGTGGCGGCAGCGAGCAGTAAATCTCGCCCCCGCCCATCCTGACGGTGTCGCTGCGTCAGCCAGTGACATCTGCTCCCCACTCTCATGTTTCGCCTGTCCCGTATGAGAGTGGGGCTTCTCTCCCGAGCCGGTTGTTGACCCGCTCGTCTTCGTCACTCAGTAGGTCAACCCGACCGGTTTTCCCTCTCTGACCATGCAAACCTGCATGCCGGCCGCTTCACCGGCCTGTGCGCCTATGCCCGTATCCTCGAACACCAGACATTGACCGGGCTCGACCCCCAGGCGTCGCGCCACCAGCAGGAAGGTGTCTGGATGGGGTTTGTGCAGCTCCACGTCGTCGGCGGTGACCATCACGGGGAAATACCGATCCAGCCCTGTGTTGCGCAGCACCGCTTCGGCATTGATACGGGGAGAACCTGTCCCTATGCCCATGGGGATCCGGCCGTGATAGCGTTCCACCAGATCCAGCATGGCCGGGAAGGGGGTGGCCTTGTGCAGGTTGGCGACATAGTGTTCGGTCTTGCAGCGTGTCACCACCAGGGGATCCAGCGCGATCTGCTGCACTTCGGCCACCAGCAGGGCTATCTTGCGGCTGGGCATGCCTCCCAGCTCATAAAACCAGTCGGCGTCGAACCGAAAGCCAAACTCGCGGGCGGTGTGCTCCCAGGCGGCCAGGTGCAAGGGCATGGAGTCCACCAGAGTGCCGTCGAGGTCGAAAACCAGGCCTTGAAATCCGGATAGGGTCATGGTGCAGGATCTGTCTGTGAAAAATGGGCCCCCATTCTAGCCAGAGCGCGGGCGCATCGCCATGCGCCAGATGGCGAGAAACGCTTGCCACCTCATTTATACAGAGCTGCGTGGATCTGAAAGCACACACGTATACAGATCAGCATGGATCTGATGCCGGGCAGGCAGCCCCCACGCAGGTGTCAGCGATAGGCCAGGGTACAGGCCCGCCCTTGGGATTTGGCGTGATAGAGTGCCTGATCCGCCTGCTCGGTCAGGGTTTGCCACTCCTTGTCCGATGACGGGACCAGATAGCTGAACCCGATGCTGACGGTGAGTGTCGCCGCCACCCGGGAGGCCGGATGGGGAATCTGCAAGGCGTCAAGGCCGTGGTGGATCTGCTCCGCCAGCCGCTCCGCCTCTCCCGGCTGCGGTGAACACAGCAGGATGACAAACTCCTCCCCCCCATAGCGGGCCACCAGGTTGGTACGCCGCCGCTCGGTATCCTGCAGCAGTGCCGCCACCCGCTGCAGGCACTGATCCCCCTTGCCGTGGCCGAAGTGATCGTTGTAGGACTTGAACTCGTCCACATCGATCATCAGCACCGCCAGCACGCCCTGATGGCGGCGAGCCCGCTCCCACTCCCGTTCCATGGTGATGTCCCATTGGCGGCGGTTGGCGATGCCAGTCAGGGGATCTTCCAAAGACAGCAGAGAGAGGCGCCGGTTGGCCTCCTCCAGCGCCCGGTTGGTATCGGCCAGTTGCCGGGTCCGCTCCTGCACCCTCAGCTCCAGCTCCCGATTGAAGCGCTCAAGCTTCTCCTGGGTGCGCTGGCGGATCAGCAACTGGGAGAGCACGGCGGCATACTGCTTGAAGATCTCGCTCTGATACGCCTTGAGGGGGCGCCGCCAGAGCAGGTTGTCGGCGGCGATCCAGCCGATGGGGGTACTCCCGTCCCAGAGCGACACCATGGCGTTCCAGCCGCGACCCACCTCCTGCTTCTCGTAATAGAGAGGCGTGTCCTCCAGCACCAGGACATAGTCCTTACGACGCAGCGCCTCCTGCACTGTGGGGTGATCCGGAATGGGGCTGATGAAATGGCGCTCGTCGATGAGCTCACCCGCCTCGTTGGTACCCCAGGTACCGTGCATGGTCTTGAATTCACTGTCAGTCAGGAAGATGGCGATGCGATCGAACTGCAACTCCTGGCGGGCCAGTGCCACCGCGTCGTGCAGCAGACGATCCTCGCTCTCGCAGCGGGAGAGCTTGACCCCCACCTGATGCAGCGCCTGCAGCATGCTGAGGAAGGAGTCCTGCAGGGCCTGGCTGCGCACGAGGTCTGCCTGGGTGTGGAGCCGCTGATCCCGCTCCAGATCCACCTGTCCCGCGAGTCGCCGACTCTCGAGCTCGGCGGCGAGATAATGCATGAGCAGCTGGATGCTCTGTTGCTGGCGTCTTGGCAGGCGATCGAGACGACGGCGGGTTTCCAGATAGACCACGGCCTCCAGCCCTTTGTGACGCTTGAGGGGGAAGCTGGCACGCAGGCGCGGGATCTCGGGTTCTACGCTCTCCCGCTCCCAGATGGCACGGGTCGGCGCGATGGGCTCCACCAGCAACTGGCCGAGCGCAAGGGAACGTTCGATGAAGAGGATGGGCAATTCGAGGGAAGAGAGGATGTCGGCGCTCAGGCAGAGCAGACCCTGTTCCGGGCGATAGTGATAGAGCTGGGGCGTCGGAGCACGCAGCCACAGATAGATCTGTTCAGCCTCTGTTTTTTCCCTGACCGCAGACAAGGTCACTTCACAGAGATGTTCAAAACTGGTGAAGTGCTCCGGATCCCATTCTTCCATGCCAAATCATCCTTGGTTGTATCCAAGCGAGTATATCGGCAAAGCCCGGCCATTAATTGACCGGGCAATCAAAAGCGAGATCCAGAGCCCAGTTTTTACAACAGATTCAATGCCTGCATGGCACTGCGGATGCGCTCGCGGGTGGCCTCGGAGAGCGGCATCACCGGCAGACGGCACTCTTCGCTGCACAGACCCAGCAGAGAGACCGCATACTTGGCCCCTGCGGGGCTCGGCTCGGCGAACATGGCCTGGTGCAGCGGAATGAGCTTGTCCTGCAATTCGCGGGCAGCTTGCCACTCACCGGCCAGCGCCAGGTTCTGCACCTCGGCCACCAGCTTGGGGGCCACGTTGGCCGTCACCGAGATGCAACCCTGGCCACCACCGATGTTGTAGGCCACGGCGGTGGCATCTTCACCGGAGAGCCAGGCAAACGGCTTCTTGATGAGCTGGCGTTCAACCCAGGGGCGGGCCAGATCACCGGTGGCATCCTTCACGCCGGCAATGCGCGGCAACTCGGCCAGACGGGCCAGGGTCGCCGGCTGCACGTCAACGATGGCGCGGGGCGGAATGTTGTAGACGATGATGGGTTTGGTGGTGGCGTCGTGAACCGCCTTGAAGTGGTGGTAGAGCCCTTCCTGATTGGGGCGGTTGTAGTAACCCGCCACATGCAGGGTGGCATCCGCTCCCATCTGCTCGGCATAGCGGGTGTATTCAATGGCTTCAACCGGGTTGTTGGAGCCTGCACCTGCGATCACGGGAATGCGCCCGGCCACCAGCTTGACCACCAGCTCCACCACGCGGCAATGCTCATCGTGGGTCAGGGTCGGGCTCTCCCCGGTCGTGCCGACCGGCACTATGCCATGGGTTCCCTGCTCTATGTGCCACTCCACCAGGCGAGCCAGTGCGGCCTCGTCCAGCTGGCCCTGTCGAAATGGGGTGATCAGGGCAACTATCGAACCTTGAAACATGGGATTTCCTTCTCCTAAACAGATGGATTGGTCAATAAAAAGCCCCGGTACGGGAGTCGCTACCGGGGCTTGAATCGTCTCAGGGATGAGAGGTTACGCGCGCACGCCAGCAGGCCCGATTGTCAGGCTGTGTTTATGCTTTCGTTTCGATACGCATGACCGCATTGCATCATCTCTGGGTAAATAAGGCGTCTGGGCATATTTCGGGAACACGGCATAAATGTCAAGGCGAAAGCGGCCATGTATAATGGCCGCCCCAAAATGCGTGGAGAGACCCAATGAGCCGTCCTGTCAGTGCCGTCAGTCAGATGCTGGAACGTAACCAAGCCCTCTTTGTCGGCAAGCGGCTGTTGGTGTGCGGTGCCCTGGAGGATGATTATCCTCGTCAACTGGCCGAGCTGGCACAAAGCCTGACCGTCTTCACCACGGATTACTGCTATTACCGTAGCCAGCAGGCTGCTCTGGAAGACGCCATCCTGTTCGATCACCAGCTAGGTGGCGCCCCCCGATTCGATGCCCTGCTGCTGCTGATGCCCAAGGCCAAAGCCGAGGCGCAATACCTGCTGGCCATGATGACGCCGCTGCTCGAAAGCGGGGCCGACCTGTTCCTCGCCGGCGAGAACCGGGGCGGCATCAACGGGGCAGACAAGCTGCTGGCACCTTATGGCGAGAAACCGATCAAGCGCGACTCTGCGCGCCGCTGCTCTCTCTACCACGGCACGCTCGACAAACCGGTCGTCCCCTTCGAGCTGGACGCCTGGTTCAGTCGCTATGAGTGCCAGGCGGGCGACACCACCCTGACCGTCATGGCCCTGCCCGGGGTCTTCAGTGCAGACGGCCTGGATCTCGGCACCCAGATGCTGCTGGCGAGCCTCCCCCCCGTGACGGGCAAGCTGCTCGACTTTGGCTGCGGCGCCGGCGTCATCGGTTCCGTGCTGGCCAAGCGCAACCCGGCCCTGGCCGTCACCATGGTGGATATCAATGCCCTGGCACTGGAGTCCAGCCGCCGAACCCTGGCGGTCAACGGTCTGAGCGGGCGTGTTCATGCCTCCGATGTCTATTCCGACATTGCCGAAACATTCCAACAGATTGTCTCGAATCCCCCCTTCCATGCCGGGCTCAAAACCTTCTACGCCGCCACCGAAACCTTCCTGGCAAAGGCACCTGAGTACCTGACCGCAAATGGCGCCCTGACCATAGTCGCCAATGCCTTCCTGCGATACCAGCCTATACTGGATGCGCACTTCAAACAGACCGAGGTGATCGCGGGCGATGCCAAATTCAAGGTGTATCTGAGCAAAGCTTAAAGAAGTGCAACGGTTGTAATAAAACAAGTAGAGAGTGCCAGACGGGATCTGTTAAGGTACCAAGAAAACGTTTACCACCCCTTTAGGGGTGTTTTTTTCGCAGCAACATGAAAACCTTTTCAACATCATGATCTCAGGGAGAGAACGACGATGGCAGGCATACTCACCATGATACTGGCAGGCGGTGAAGGTACCCGACTGCAACCGCTGACCACCACCCGCAGCAAACCCTCCGTACCCTTTGGCGGCAGTTACCGGTTGATCGACTTCGTGCTCAACAACTTCGTCAACGCCGACTTCCTGCGCATCTATGTACTCACCCAGTTCAAGTCCCAGTCTCTTTACCTGCACATGAAGAAGGGCTGGAACATCGTCGGCATCACGGATCGCTTCATCGACCCCATTCCGGCCCAGATGCGAATGGGCAAACGCTGGTATGACGGCACCGCAGACGCCATTTACCAGAACCTGCGCTTCATCGAGATCTCCGACCCCGAGCACGTCTGCATCTTCGGCTCCGATCACATCTACAAGATGGACGTGAGCCAGATGGTGAGCTTCCACAAGCAGAAAGCGGCCGCCCTGACCGTCGCGGCACTGCGCATGCCCATCGAGGAAGCAAGCGCCTTCGGGGTGATCGAGGTGGATCAGGAAGGGCGCATGATTGGCTTTGAAGAAAAGCCCCGTCACCCGAAACACATCCCCGGCGACCCCACCCAGGCCCTGGTCTCCATGGGCAACTACATCTTCGAGACCGAGGCCCTCTATCGGGAGCTCAAGCGGGATGCCGCCGAGGAGAACTCCAGTCACGATTTCGGCAAGGACATCATTCCCAGCCTGTTCCCCCGTGCCCCCGTCTATGTCTACGACTACAGCACCAACGTGATCCCGGGCGAGAAGCCCAATGTCTACTGGCGCGATGTGGGAACGCTCGACTCTTACTGGCAGGCGCACATGGACCTGGTGGCCGACGATGCCCCCTTCTCTCTCTACAATCGCAAGTGGCCGCTGCACACCCATTACCCGCCCCTGCCCCCCGCCACCTTCATCGATACCGACGACTGCAAGGTCAAGATCGCCAACTCCCTGATCTCCGGTGGCTGCTTCATTCAGGGCAGCCAGATCCAGCGATCCATACTGGGATTTCGCTGCAACATAGGCCCCTGCAGCCACATCAGTGAATCCGTGCTGCTGGGGGATGTGAAAATCGGCGAAGGTTGCTCCATTCGCCGCGCCATCATCGACAAGAACGTTGAAATTGCACCCGGCACCGTGATCGGTGAGAATCTGGACCATGACAGAGAGCGGTTTACCGTATCCGAAGGCGGTATCGTCGTGGTACCTAAGGGAGCAAGAGTTGGCTATTAACCCACTGAAAATCCTGTTTGTAGCCTCGGAGGTTGAGGGGCTGGTGAAGACCGGGGGCCTGGCGGATGTGGCCAAGGCCCTGCCGCAGCATCTCGCCCGTCAGGGGCACGATGTGCGCATCATTATGCCCTTCTACAAGACCATCAAGCGTCGGGACGAGGCCACCCTCCTCGCCTCGCGCTGGCTCCCCACCCCCCAGGATCGCAGTGATATCAGCTATCGCATCCATCAGCTGGAACTGGACGGGATCTGCGTCTATCTGCTCGATTGCCCGCACTATTTCGACCGCCCCCAGCTCTATGCCGAGAACAACCAGGCCTATCCCGACAACGGTGAACGCTTTGCCTTTCTGGCCGCGGCGGCCCTGCATGCGTGCGAACAGCTGGGTTTCGCTCCCGACATCGCCCACTGCAACGACTGGCACACCGGTCTGCTGCCGCTGCTGCTGAAAACCCGTCATGCCCACAACCCCTTCTTCCAGCGCACCCGGTCGGTCATCAGCATTCACAACGCGGCCTTTCAGGGGGTATTCGATCGCCAGCAGTTCTGGGCCGTGCCGGAAATCCACGACTACGAGCAGCGCATCAACTACGACTATGGTCACATCAATCTGCTCAAGTGCGGTGTGCTCTACGCAGACAAGATCAATGCGGTCAGCCCCAACTACGCCAGCGAGCTGCTGACGCACCTGGGCGCTCACGGCATGGCCAGCGTATTCCAGCAGCGGGCTGCTGACCTGCGTGGCATCCTCAACGGCTGTGACTATCAGGACTGGGATCCCGCCTTCGATCCTCTGTTGCCCGCCACCTATGATGCCGACAACCTGGATGGCAAACACACCTGCAAGCGCATCCTGCAGCAGGAGACGGGGCTCCCCGTCGGCAACCTCCCCATCTATGGCATGGTGTGTCGACTGACCGAGCAGAAAGGAGTACACCTGCTCATCCCGGCGCTAGACAAGTTCTTGCAGCATCAGGTCCAGGTGGTAATTGTGGGCTCCGGTGATCCCTCTCTCGCCGCCCAGTTGCAGAGCATTGCCCAGCAGCATCCCGACAAGTTTGCCTTCATCAATGCCTATGACGACCGCCTGGCCCACCTGGTGGAGGCTGGCGCCGACTTCTTCCTGATGCCTTCTCTGTTCGAGCCATGCGGGCTCAACCAGATGTACAGTCTGGCCTATGGTACCCTGCCCCTGGTGCGGGCCGTCGGCGGATTGAAAGATACCGTCGTGGACTGGGATGCTGACCCGGCGCACGCGACCGGTTTCTGCTTCAACGATCCCACTGCCAGCACCTTGCTCGATGCCATGCGCCGCAGCCTGCTCCATTATCTGCAGGAGCCGGCACGTTTTGCCCGTGTGCAACACCACGCCATGAACACCCGCTTCGACTGGGCAGACTCCGTCATCCTGTACGAACAGATGTATCAGGATGCGCTGGCCACCGTCTGACGCCGATTGCTGAAGTTTTGTGCCCTTGGCACGCCTTTATCCGTCAACAGCGAAAAAAGTCCCCTTTGGCTGTTGACGCCCCCCCAAAACTCTATAGAATCCCCCACCGCAGTGATGCGAAGGTGGCGGAATTGGTAGACGCGCTAGCTTCAGGTGTTAGTGTCCCACGGATGTGAGGGTTCGAGTCCCTCTCTTCGCACCATATTGCAACATGCTCTTATCAGACGGCATGTAAATTCAGACTGATAACCCGATGTGCGAAGGTGGCGGAATTGGTAGACGCGCTAGCTTCAGGTGTTAGTGCCCCCCGGGTGTGAGGGTTCGAGTCCCTCTCTTCGCACCATGCTTTTGTCAGACAGCATGTAAATCCAGACTGATAACCCGATGTGCGAAGGTGGCGGAATTGGTAGACGCGCTAGCTTCAGGTGTTAGTGCCCCCCGGGTGTGAGGGTTCGAGTCCCTCTCTTCGCACCATGCTTGTGGCATGTAAAACACAGAAAATGCGCTCCAACCGCATTTAAAAACCAGCTGGAGAAAATCAGTGTGCGAAGGTGGCGGAATTGGTAGACGCGCTAGCTTCAGGTGTTAGTGTCCCACGGATGTGAGGGTTCGAGTCCCTCTCTTCGCACCATTCATTCTGCAAAGGCCCGTTACGAGAGTAACGGGCCTTTTGTGTTTTCATTCCCCATGGCTATGCTGTTGAAGATGCTACGCCACCACGGGGGTTTTCCCATGATCCTGGATACCGATATTCACAACTTCTATGAGCATCTGGTGCTCAAGGAGATAGAAAAACAGGGGTTGGCTCGAACATTGACTCCCTATCAGCTGGCAGACCTCTGCTGCCTGACACTCAACCAGCTTCCTTCCCACTACATCCGCCACGATGTCGACATGATCTACTTCACGACAGACGCCGAACGCAGCGAGATGGAGAAGAAGGTCATCGCCTCCCTTCGCCAGGCCTACGACAAGATCCAGGCCGTCCCTACTCGCCAGGCTTAATGCCAGCCCTGCTGCCAGAGCAGAGTGACGACCCCCGTCATTCCCGCAACCGGCAGCAGGATCAACACCGGTCTCAGTCTGGGTTCCAGCATGACCCAGGCAGCCAGCAAGAACCCCAGGCTCCAGAACCCGTATTCCTTCTCCTGACCCCAGACCAGCACCGCCAGAAGGGCGGCCAAGAGCAGAGCGCGTGCTATCCAGTTCATTGGCATTGGTCCGAAAAAGATTAATGATAACCATTATCATCTTTGATGTTGCCATCTGCAATCGAACTTGCCTATGGATCTCCGGCTATCAAACGGTGTCGATTGAACAGTGAAAAATGCCGATTAGATCAACTATTTTGTGGGATTTTAAAATTTTAAAGCTGTTTTGCCGAATGAGCAGGGATTTTACACCTCCGCTTTATGGTAGATTGCGCCCTCTTTTGGTAAGCCTCTCGGGATCGACGCATCCGCAGGACGAGAGGGGCTGACCTTGGCGAGCAAGAGTTTAGGGAGCGTCTATGCAAAACCAACAACACCACATCCGATTGCCGGGCATGTCGCAAGTATTTGCCTGCCTGGCCATTTTCCTGGCCCTGGCCTTCTCCTTCACCAGCGTGCTGGATCTGCCAATCCAGCTGGCACTGTTCATCGCCTGGTTCGTCATCATGGGACTCGGCATCAAGCTCGGCCATGATTACAAATCCCTCGAACAGGCGGCAGTCGACGGCGTCGCCAAGGGGATGGGGGCCATCCTGATCCTGGTCTCCGTCGGTGCCCTGGTGGGCACTTGGATTGCCGGCGGCATCGTCCCCAGCATCATCTACTTCGGCCTCAAGGTGATACACCCCTCCATCTTCCTGCTGGCAACCCTGATCATCTGCTCTCTCACCTCGCTGGCCACCGGCACCTCCTGGGGCTCGGCGGCC
This sequence comes from Aeromonas sp. s6, assembly GCF_040907815.1. Taxonomy (NCBI): domain Bacteria; kingdom Pseudomonadati; phylum Pseudomonadota; class Gammaproteobacteria; order Aeromonadales; family Aeromonadaceae; genus Aeromonas; species Aeromonas sp. s6. The sequence goes on along the minus strand of NZ_JBFOCN010000123.1, from coordinate 60,256 downwards.
ACCGCCGGCATCGCCATGATGGGTATAGGCCACAGCCTGGGGGTACCCGCGCCGCTGGTAGCCGGTGCCGTGCTCTCCGGCGTCTACTTCGGTGACAAGCTCTCCCCGCTCTCCGACTCCGTGGTGCTGGCCTCGACCATGTCCAACGTCGACGTGATGGAACACATCAAGGGGATGCTGCCCATCAGCCTGTTCTCCTACGTCATCACCGCCGCCCTGTTCACCGTGGTCGGCATGCAGTACTCCGGCAACGTCAGCCTGGAGCAGGTCAATCTGGTGATGGACGCCCTCGACAAGCAGTTCAACATCACCCCCATGGCCATAGTGCCCGTGGTGCTGGTGCTGGGCCTGTTGGCCAACCGCAAGCCCGCCTTCCCGGTGATCAGCTTCGGCGCCTTGCTGGGGCTTGTCTGGGCCATCGTCTTCCAGGACATGGATCCGGTGAAGGCGATGCACTCCGCCTACAGCCCGTTTGCCATCACCTCAGGCGTCGATTTCATCGACAACATCCTGGGCCGTGGCGGCATGGAGTCCATGCTGGGTTCCGTGGCCGTCATCATCTTCGGCTTGGGCTTCGGCGGTCTGCTGGAGAAGGTCGGCATCCTGGAAGTGATCGCCAGTGCCTTCGAGAAGCGCATCAACAGCGCCGGCAGCCTGACCAGCCACACCATAGGCACCGCCTTCCTGGCCAACGTGTTCGGTTCGGCCATGTATGTGTCCCTGATCCTGACCCCCAAGATCATGGCCAAGAACTACGACCGGCTGGGGCTTGCGCGCAAGAACCTCTCCCGCAACGCCGAGTTTGGCGGCACCCTCACCTGCGGCATGGTGCCCTGGAGCGACAACGGCATCTTCATGGCCGGGGTCCTCGGGGTGGCGACCCTCGACTACCTTCCCTACATGTGGCTCAGCTTCACCTGCATCATAGTGACCATCACCCTCGCCTATCTGGGCAAGGGAGTGAACCGTGTACCGGTCACAGAGGCGGTGACAGCCCGCTAATTTCCGTAAAAACAACGACAAAGGCGCCAGCACGGCGCCTTTTGTCTGGCCGCGATTCGAGGGTAAGCTGGCAGTCACCTTGATCGCACGTGGCAGGACGCCCAGATGAACTTCACCTTTCGCCAGATCCGCTATTTCGTGGCGGTGGCCGACAGCTTCTCGGTGAGCCGCGCAGCCGCCGAGCTGCACATCTCCCAGTCGGCGGTCACCAGCGCCATCCGCGAGCTGGAGACCGAGCTCGGCGCCGCCCTGTTCGAGCGCAATCCGCGCGGGGTCAGCCTCACCACCCAGGGCCACCAGTTTCTGCTGCACGCCCGTCGCATCCTAAGCGCCATGACCGAAGCCGGCCAGTCCCTCAAGGCGGTAGCCCAGCAGGATCAGGGGCGGCTTACTATAGGCGTAACCACGCTGGTGGCAGGCTACTACCTCTCGGAGGCCCTCGGCCGCTTTCGCCGCGCCTTCCCGGCGGTACAGATCGAGGTGAAGGAGGATGAGCAGCCCTATCTCGAACACCAGATCGTCAACGGCGAGGTGGATGTGGGGATCCTGATGACCAACCGCACCATCCGCCAGGAGGCGTTCGATACCGAGCTGCTGACCCGCTCGCCGCTGCGGGTCTGGCTCGCCGCCAACCACCCCCTCTGCGCCGAGTCGACCCTCTCCCTCAAGGCGCTCGGCGAGGAGCCTATGATCTCGCTGACCGCCGACCAGCTGGACCAGATCATCGGCGGCGGCCTGCGCCGCTACGGTATCGCGCCGCGCATCGTGCTGCGTACCGCCTCGGTGGAAGCGGTGCGCAGCCTGGTGGCGAGCCAGCTCGGGCTCGCCCTGCTGCCGGACTTTGCCTACCGTCCCTGGTCCCTGGAGCAGGAGCGGGTCGAGGCCCGCGCCATCAAGGAGCCCATTCCCGCCATCGACATTGGCCTGGTGTGGCGGCGTGGCTCGCGCCTTGACTGGGCCGCACGCGAGTTCATCGACATCGCCAGAGATCAGAGCCGGCTACGGGCCCGCCAGCACCTCCCCCGCTAGGACTGAGCCTGAACAGCCGTGACTCCGGCAAAAAATCAGATTCATCTGCACTCGATATCGATTTTGCAGATACCAAAGCCGCTAAAAATTGAAATTCTCATTGCTCCCGGCTTCTCCTACGCTCATGACTGGTTAACAGGATGTTAATGCCTACTGTGGCACCGCCACGGTTGCCAATCATGCAAGGAGAGCAAGATGAAATTGACCCCTCTGACCCTGGCCCTGATCCCGGCGCTGCTGGCAAGCCAGGTCCAGGCTGCCCCCACCACCCTCGGCAAGGGGGAAGGCCAGCTCAACATCGTGGCCTGGGCCGGCTACGTGGAGCGCGGCGAGACCGACAAGAACTACGACTGGGTCACCGGCTTCGAGAAAGAGACCGGCTGCAAGGTCAACGTCAAGACGGCCGCCACATCGGACGAGATGGTGGCGCTGATGAACGAGGGGGGCTTCGATCTGGTGACCGCCTCCGGCGATGCCAGTCTGCGTCTGATTGCCGGTGGCAAGGTGCAGGCGCTCAATCTGGCGCTCATCCCGAGCTACGGCAAGATAGATCCCCGCCTGCAGAATGCCCCATGGCACACGGTGGACGGCAAGCACTACGGCGTGCCCTACCAGTGGGGCGGCAACATCTTGATGTACAACACCAAGGTGTTCCCCAAGGCGCCTGACTCCTGGAGCGTGGTGTTCGAGGAGCAGACCCTGCCGGACGGCAAGTCCAACAAGGGTCGGGTGCAGGCGTTCGACGGCCCCATTCACATCGCCGATGCGGCCCTCTATCTGATGAGCCACCAGCCGGCGCTCGGCATCAAGGATCCTTACGAGCTGAACGAGGATCAGTACAAGGCCGCCCTCGACCTCCTGCGCCAGCAGCGCAAGCTGGTGGGACGCTACTGGCACGATGCCTTCGTCCAGATCGATGACTTCAAGAACGAGGGGGTGGTGGCCTCCGGCTCCTGGCCGTTCCAGGCCAATACCCTGATCGCCGACAAGCAGCCCATCGCCACGACGGTGCCCAAGGAGGGCGTCACCGGCTGGGCCGATACCAGCATGGTGCACAGCGAGGCGAAGAACCTCACCTGTGCCTATCAGTGGCTGGAGCACTCCCTCAACAACAAGTTGCAGGGGGATCTCGCCTCCTGGTTCGGCTCCGTGCCCGTGGTGCCTGCCGCCTGCGAAGGCAATGCCCTGCTCGGAAAAGAGGGGTGCAAGACCAACGGCATCGACAACTTCGATCGGGTTCACTTCTGGCGTACCCCTGTCTCCCAGTGCAAGAGCCAGGGAACCTGCGTGCCCTACTACCGCTGGGTCTCGGACTATATCGCCATCCTGGGTGGTCGCTGAGGTGCCTCAGTAAATGCCGATATGGGGCCGGACAGGAGTCCGGCCTGCTTCCCACACAGACAAGGACGCCCCATGAATGCCGTACAATTTGACCGGGTCAGCCGCCACTATGGCGAGGTGAAGGCGGTCGACGACATCTCCTTCCAGATCCCGGCTGGCGAGTTTTTCACCCTGCTGGGGCCGAGCGGTTCCGGCAAGACCACCTGCCTGCGGATGATTGCGGGCTTCGAATACCCGAGCGAGGGGGAGATCCAGCTGTTCGGCGAGCCCTGCTCCACCGTGCCCCCCTATGATCGCAACCTCAATACCGTGTTTCAGGATTACGCCCTGTTTCCCAACATGGATGTGCGCGACAACATCGGCTACGGCCTGATGCTCAAGGGCGTCGCCAAGGCGGAGCGTTACCGCAAGGTGGACGAGATGCTGGAGCTGGTGCGCCTGCCAGGCGTCGGCAACCGCAAGCCGGGCCAGCTCTCCGGCGGCCAGCGCCAACGCATCGCCATCGCCCGGGCACTGATCAACCAGCCGCGCATCCTGCTGCTGGACGAACCGCTCGGGGCGCTCGACCTCAAGCTGCGCGAGCAGATGCAGCTCGAACTGAAAGCCTTGCAGCGCCAGCTCGGCATCACCTTCATCTTCGTCACCCACGATCAGCAGGAGGCGCTCTCCATGAGCGACCGCATCTGCATCTTCAATCAGGGCAAGATCGAGCAGATAGCCGCGCCGGATACCATCTACGACGCCCCCGCCACCCCCTTCGTCGCCCGCTTCGTCGGCACCGTCAACCTGTTTGAGGGGGAGCAGGCCCGCCGGCTGTGCGGCGATGCTCACCAGATGATGGTGCGCCCGGAGCGGATCCGCCTCGCCGAGGCCGGCACACCGGGCTGGTCAGGGGAGGTGCGCGAGGTCGAGTACCTCGGCCCCTTCGTGCGCTACCGGGTCGATCTCGGCGAGCAGCTCGAGCTTATCGTCAACCACCCCAACGAGGGCCAGGCCCGCCTGCCCCGTGGCGCCCGGGTCAGCCTCAGCTGGCCGGAGCAGGCTATCCATCGCCTGCACACCGCCCCTCTGGGAGCTCAACCATGAGCGCCCCCCACAGTGCGAGCCTTGCCATGAGCCAACCCACTGCCCCCCTCTCCTATCGGCCGCTGCGGCGCCTCTCCACCCTGCTCTACGGGCAGCCGGGTCTGCTGCTGGCCATCCTGCTCGGACCGCCCCTGCTCTGGCTTGGCATCATCTATGTCGGTTCCCTGCTGATGCTGCTTTCCAATGCCTTCTTCGGGCTGGACGAGTTCAGCGGCCAGATCCGCCACGAGCTGGGGCTGCAGAACTTCGTCGCCCTGCTGCGGGCGGAGAACCTGGACGTGATCCTGCGCACCGTCGGCATGTCGCTGCTGGTGACCCTGGCCTGCGCCCTGCTCGGCTTTCCGGTGGCCTACTACATGGCGCGCTACACCAGCGGCAAGACCCGGGCCCTGTTCTACGTCGGCATCATGCTGCCGCTCTGGTCGAGCTATCTGGTGCGGGTCTACGCCTGGAAGCTGATCCTGGCCAAGGAGGGGGTCATCAGCTGGCTGGCAGATACTCTGGGACTGGACTGGCTGCTGGACGCCATCCTCTCGCTGCCTGTGATCGGCGGGCCGTCGCTGTCATTTTCGCGCATCGGCACCTTCATTGTGTTCGTCTACGTCTGGCTGCCCTTCATGATCCTGCCTATCCAGGCGGCGGTGGAGCGGATCCCGCGCTCCCTGCTGGAGGCGAGCGGCGATCTCGGCGCCACCCCGGCCCAGACCTTTCGCACCCTGATCCTGCCGCTGGCCCTGCCCGGCGTGGTGGCGGGCTCCATCTTCACCTTCTCCCTGACGCTGGGGGACTACATCATCCCCGGCATCATAGGCAACTCCACCATGTACATAGGTCAGGTGGTCTACATGCAGCAGGGCACGGCGGGGAACCTGCCCTTCGCCGCCGCCTTCTCGCTGGTGCCGATCCTCATCATCGCCATCTACCTGACCATCGCGAAACGTCTGGGGGCCTTCGATGCGCTCTAATCAGCCCATGAAACGGGACCATGGCAGCCAGCCTTCCGGCCTGCTCAAGTACGCCGCCATCGGCGGCCTCTTGTTCCTGCACTTTCCAATCCTGTTCATCTTCCTCTACGCCTTCACCAGCGAGAGCAAGAGCTACCAGTTCCCGCCCCCCGGGCTCACCCTCAAGTGGTTCGAGGTGACCCTCAACCGCCCAGACGTGTGGCGCGCCATCCAGCTGTCGCTGGAGGTGGCCGGGCTCGCCACCCTGGTGGCCATGGTGCTCGGCACCCTGGCGGCGGGAGCCATCGCCCGCAGCCGCTTCTTCGGCCAGGAGGTGGTGTCACTCTTGCTGGTGCTGCCCATCGCCCTGCCCGGCATCGTCACCGGCATCGCGCTGCGCTCCGCCTACGGGGTGATGGAGATCCCCTTCAGCTTCTGGACCATCGTGATCGGTCACGCCACCTTCTGCGTGGTGGTGGTCTACAACAATGCCCTGGCACGCTTTCGCCGCACCAACCAGAGCCTCATAGAGGCGTCGATGGACCTCGGCGCCGACGGCTTCCAGACCCTGCGCTACGTGATCCTGCCCAACCTCGCCACCGCGCTGCTGGCGGGGGGCATGCTGGCGTTCGCCCTCAGCTTTGACGAGGTGATCGTCACCACCTTCACCGCCGGCCAGCAGACCACGCTGCCGATCTGGATGTATCAGGAGCTGATCCGGCCACGGGACAGGCCGGTCACCAACGTGGTGGCGCTCATCATAGTGGCCTTCACCACCATTCCCATTCTGCTTGCCTACTACCTCACCCGAGACGGCCAGGACGTCGCCGGCAGTGGCAAATAATGACTCAACGCGTGCGCAAGGATGCAACCATGAAACTCTCTACCCAACTTTTGATCGACGGTCAGTTCGTCACCGGTGACGGCCAGGCCGAGCCCATCCTCAACCCGGCCACCGGCGAGCTCATAGCCTCCGTGCCCGAAGCCTCGTTCGAGCAGGTGAACCGGGCGGTGAACGGCGCCCAACGCGCCTTCGCCCAGTGGAGCCGCACCACGCCAGCCCAGCGCAGTACCCTGCTGCTGCGCCTGGCCGATGCCATCGAGCGCCACGCCGAGGAGTTCGCGGCCCTCGAATCCCTCAACTGCGGCAAGCCCTATCTGGCGGTGCTCAATGACGAGCTGCCGGCGGTAGTGGACTGCTTCCGCTTCTTCGCCGGCGCCGCCCGCTGCCTGCAGGGGCCACTGGCGGGGGAGTACATCGAGGGGCACACCAGCATGATCCGCCGCGACCCCATCGGGGTGGTGGGCAGTATCGCCCCCTGGAACTATCCGCTGATGATGGCGGCCTGGAAGATGGCCCCGGTGCTCGCCGCCGGCAATACGGTGGTACTCAAGCCCTCCGAGCAGACCCCGCTCACCGCCCTGCGCCTGGCGGAGCTGGCCAGCGAGCTCTTCCCCCGCGGCGTCATCAACATCGTCTGCGGCCGGGGCGAGAGCGTGGGGGCACCGCTGGTGGAGCACCCGCTGGTGCGCATGGTGTCGCTCACCGGTGACATCGCCACTGGCCAGAAGATCCTGCAGAGCGCCGCCCGCACCATGAAGCGCACCCATCTGGAGCTTGGCGGCAAGGCGCCGGTCATCATCTTTGACGATGCAGACTTGGAGGCCGTGGTGGCCGGCATTCGCACCTTCGGCTTCTACAACGCCGGCCAGGATTGCACCGCGGCCTGCCGCATCTATGCCCAGGGCAAGATCTACGACAAATTCGTCGCCGCCATGACCGAGGCGGTCGCCTCCATCAAGGTGGGCGGTCCGCGCGAGGAGGGGGTGGAGATGGGGCCGCTCATCTCGGATCGGCAGCGCAACCGGGTGGCCAGCTTCGTGGAGCGGGCCCAGAGCAGCGGCCACGTGGAGGTGACGGCGGGGGGCAAGATCCGCCCAGGCAACGGCTTCTTCTTCGAGCCGACCCTGATCGCCCATGCCCGCCAGGAGGATGAAATCGTGCGCCGCGAGGTGTTCGGCCCGGTGGTGTCGGTGACCCGCTTCAGCGACGCCGAGCAGGTGGTGCAGTGGGCCAACGACTCGGACTACGGCCTCGCCAGCTCGGTCTGGACCAAGGATCTGAGCCTTGCCAGCAAGGTGGCCAGCCACCTGCAGTACGGCTGCACCTGGATCAACACCCACTTCATGCTCACCTCCGAGATGCCCCACGGCGGCATGAAGATGTCCGGCTACGGCAAGGATCTCTCCCTCTACGCGCTGGAGGACTACACGGTACCGCGCCATATCATGGTCAAGCTCTAGGCTCCACTCCGTCCCCCTGAAAACAAGATGGCCCCAAGGGGCCATCTTGTTTTGCATCAGGTCTGTGCATCCCTGCTGTGCACCGACGCAGCGTCACCATTCACCCGACCTCGACCCGCATCAACGTCATGACAACCGCCACAGCCAGTGGTGATCCAGAATAAGCAGACCAAACAGCAGCATCAGGTGATAGATGGAGAAACGGAAGGTGCGCATCGCCTGGCCGGGCCGATCCCCGTACTTCAACAGCCAACCATGCCAGCAGAATCCGAGGTTCAACCCAAGGCTGCCGACCAGGTAGACAAGCCCCGACATGCCGATCAGATAGGGCAGCAGACAGACGAGCGTCAGGATCAGCAGATAGAGCAGGATGGCGGTCTTGGTGAAATCGGTGCCGTGGGTGACCGGCAGCATGGGAATGTCGGCACCGGCATAGTCATCGCGCCGGTGGATGGCCAAAGACCAGAAATGGGGCGGCGTCCAGGTAAAAATGATCATCACCAGCAGCCAGGGCTCGGCCGAAAGCTGCCCCGTGATGCTGGTCCAACCCAAGAGCGGTGGCATGGCTCCCGCCAATCCGCCGATGACGATATTCTGCGGCGTGGCCCGCTTCAGCAGCAGGGTATAGACGACCGCATAGCCGAACAGGCTGGCCAGGGTTAGCCAGGCAGTCAGGGGATTTACGCCCCAATGGAGCAGAACAAACCCCGACAGTGCCAGACAGATCGCGAAACTCATCGCCTGCCCCGGCGTGATCCGTCCCGTGGCGACCGGGCGCCAGCGCGTTCTGCGCATCCGGGCATCGATGCCGCTATCCAGAGAATGGTTCATGGCCGCCGCCCCGGCAGCGAGCAGTCCAATCCCCACCAGGCCCAGTATCATCTCGTCCAGAGAGGCGCGTGTCGGCTCGGCCAGCAGCATGCCCACCCAGGCGGTCAGGAGCAGCAGGGCGACCACCTTTGGTTTGGTCAACTGACAATAATCGTGCACCCGGCGGAGGGCGAAGCGCTGAGCCCGCCCTCTCCCATTCATGTCCGGCTCCTGACCATCCCAGGGGATGGCAAGGGGTCGTGATGATGCAAAGAGAGGCTCCCGCGCGCCAGCACACAACAGGCCAGCAGGTGGGCGGCCACCAGATTGTGTGCAAGGGCGTTGGCCAGCGGCAGGGCCAGATGGACGTTCGCCAATCCCAAGGCAATCTGCACGGTCAGCAGACCCAGCAACAACCAGCCAAACCCTCTCAAAGGGGTCCGCTGGCAGAGCAGCGCGAGGGCGAAAGCACCCACCAGCAAGGCCGTGGTCAGCGCTCCCAGGCGATGGGCGATGTGAATGGTCTGGCGCGCCTCCTTGCCCAGCACGCCGAACTCATAGCTGGCGTGCCCCATAGGGAGATGAAAGGCTTGCGCCCAATTCAGCTCTGCCTGCCAGTTGCCCTGGCACAAGGGAAACTCCACACACGCCATGGCCGCATAGTTCGCCGATGTCCAGCCCCCCAGCGCGATCTGCAGCAGCAGCACGCCACAGGCCATGCTGCCAAGCCAGGACACCCCCTGGTGTACGGGCGGGGATACAGGGAAACCTGCCAATTCGGCCCGATAGAGCCAAAGCAAGGTCAGGATGGCGAAGCCGCCCAGCAGATGAGTGGTCACCACCAGGGGATGCAGGGCCAGGGTCACCGTCCACATACCCAGCGCCGCCTGACCTGCAACCAGCACCAGCAAGATGAGCGAGAGGTGACGCAGTCGGCCGCCTGTACGCCAGCCCAAGCCGGACAGGAGCACAATCACGCCTCCCAGCCCCCCGGCGAAGTAGCGATGCACCATCTCGCTGCGTGCCTTGTGAGGAACAAGCGGGCTAGCCGGATAACGTTGTGCCGCCAGTTCCGCATGCTGGGCGCGGGGAATGGCAAGGGAACCATAGCAACCTGGCCAATCGGGGCATGCCAGCCCGGCATCCGTCAACCGGGTATAAGCACCGAGCGCGATGACCAGTACTGCCAGCGCAATGGCCACGGAGGCCAGCCTCTTGTGCATCTTCATATGCCGCCTCGTTGACCGTGCAGTAGCCAGAAGATGCGAGTCCCATGTCGGCTGCATCGTCACTGCACCCCACGCTGATACTTGAGCAGTTGCTGCAGATCCGACAGTACCGCCTTGCCAAGCAACGGCCAGGTCGTTGTGCTGCCGGGCACCTCGTAACGCAAGATGGCCAGCCCGCGGGCGTCCACCAGCAGTATATCCCCCTCCCTCATTTCACTGCTTGCCTCGTGAGGTGGCGTCAACTGGACCAGCTCTAGCTTGTCCAGATTACGGCCAAGTGCGGCCTGGATACGTGCCATCAGCGCGGGGACCTGCCGGCATTGCCCCTCGCAGCGAGGGGCCACCAGATAGACCAGTCGCCATTGGTGCTGATGGGCAGGAAGCGGTTGCAACAGGTAGATCTCCTGGTGCAGCCAGTGCCCCTTGCTGCGCGTGCCGGGTTCATACCAGCCCTGGTGAAGAGTCAGAGCCGCCAGCACCACAGGCAGCAGGATCACCACAGCAAAGAGCGCTGGCACCCGCCAGCGTCGCCATCCGCTCATGGGGAGCACCTCCTCGTCAGCATGACCCCCCCTGACAGAACCACCAGCGCCAAGCCGAGCCATTGCACCGCATAGGCCCGGTGTTTTTCGGGAGGCATGACATTGTGCTGGTAGTGATAGAGGAATGGGGTTCGTCTTTGATACAACACGGCGTCAGCAAGCGGGGCTCCGATTGCCTGTCGCAGGATCTCGACCCTGATGGATTGCAGCCGGTTCGGGTAGGGGCCTGGTTCTATGTTCTGTCCCAGCAGGAAGCCGCCGGGAGCCATGCGCAGCACACCTTCAAGGGTCATTGCGGCGGGGATGGCGGGATTGGGCAATTGCGACCTGTCGGATGGTGCGGGCACCCATCCCAGGTTGACCAGCAACAGTGAGGATCCCCCCTCTGCGCGTACCGGGATGAGCACGTCATAGCCAACCTCCCCGTTGACGATCTGGTTGTCCAGCAACCAGACATAAGGGCTGACCCACTCGGCTTTCCCTTGCAGAGGCTGGCCATCCAGTGACTCCGGGTGTTGCCAGTCGATCTGGGCCAATGTCCTTGGCCCGGCCTGCTGCATCTTTGCCATCTGCGCCAGCCAGGCCGTTTTTTCCATTCCGCGCTGCCACTGCCAGAACGCCAGCTTGCACAAACCGGCCGTCACCACCAGAGTGAACAACAAGACAAACCAGCGTCTGTGATGCCATGGTCGTCGCTTGTCTCGTGCAGCCAAATCGCGCATATCGAGGAGGATCCCAAGATGTTGATCAAGGTCGTTCTGATACTCATGCTGCTGCTCATCATCGGCCAGCTGTTTCACGCCCTCTGGCTGATGCTCAGTGAAGGCAATACGCAAAAGATGTCGGTACCTCTGGGCCGGCGCGTCTTCTTCTCCCTGCTGGTGGTCATCATACTGCTGCTCTCTCTCGCGATGGGCTGGCTGGAGCCCAACCCGCGCCCCTACTGAGCACGGCATCAAAGCAGGTAGACAAAGACGAACAGACAGAGCCAGACCACATCGACGAAGTGCCAGTACCAGGCCGCAGCCTGGAAAGCGAAATGACGCTGTGGGGTGAAATGATCCCTCAACATGATTCGCAGCCAGATGATGGTCAGGAAAAGGGTGCCCAGCAGCACGTGCAGTCCATGGAACCCGGTCAGAATGAAGAAGGTATTGCCATAGATGCCGGAATCCAGCCGCAGCCCGAGATCCCGATAGGCATGCAGATACTCATAGCCTTGAAACCACAGGAATGTCAGCCCGAGCACCACGGTTGCCAGCAACATCCCCTTGAGCCGCATGCGTCTGCCGTTTTCCAGACTCATGTGTGCAAACAGCAGGGTCACGGAGGAGCCGAGCAGGATCAAGGTATTGATGAGGGGGATCCCCTGCCAGGGCATGGCCTGGGTCGTGGCCCCGCCGGGCGTCTTGAGCAGGGGCCAGTGAGCGGTGAAATCCGGCCACAGCAGCTGGCCCGTCATCACCCTGTGGCCCGCACCATCCAGCCAGGGCACCGCAAGCTGGCGGGCATAGAACAGCACTCCGAAAAAAGCCAGAAAGAACATCACTTCGGAGAAGATGAACCAGACCATGCCCTGCCTGAAGGATCTGTCCATCTGGGCGCTGTAGAGCCCGGTCATGGACTCCCGGATGATGTGACGGAACCAACCAAACAACATGAATGCCAGCAGGGCGACACCGGCCATCATCAGATACCGGCCGAAACCAGTCTGCCCACTCGCCACTTCATTGACCAGATGTCCCGCCCCCAACGCCAGGAAAAACAGTGCAATGGCACCAATGATGGGCCAGCGACTCTGGTCCGGGACATAATAGGTCTGGTTCACCTTGGCCATGGTCATTTCCTCTGTGCGAATGCCGGTGCAGGTACGGACTCCGTGATGTCATAGAGCGAGTAGGAAAGCGTGATGGTATTGATGCTGTCCGGTAGAGCCGGATCGATATAGAACTTGAGCGGCATCAGCTTGCTCTGCCCTGCCCTCAGCTCCTGGCGATTGAAGCAGAAACACTCCACTTTCTTCATATAGGCTGCGGCGGGACCGGGAGAGACCGACGGGACCGCCTGACCCACCATGGTCCGCTCCGTGGGATTGAACACCCGAAAGTTGACCATCTTCACCTCCCCCGGCCGCACCGACAGCCGAGCCGTCTCACCGCTGAACTCCCACGGCATCCGGGTATCCGCATGAGCAAGAAACTCGATCTGGATGCTCCGCTTGCTGTCGATCACCGCCCGCTCCGTACTGGCCGCTTGATCAGACGTCTTGCCATTGAGGCCGGTGATCCGGCAGAAGACGTCATAAAGCGGCACCAGCGCAAAGGCAAAACCAAACATGACGAGCACGACCAGAGCCAGTTTTCTGAGCAAGGGGGCATGACTGACCTGGTTCATATGACCTCCCTAACGCTCTTCCGACCGGATATCCGGTGGAGTCTGGAAACTGTGATAGGGAGGGGGAGAAGAGAGCGTCCATTCCAGCCCCTCGGCCCCCTCCCATACCCGATCGCTCGCCTTGGCTCCGCCTCTGATGCATTTGACCACGCCCCAGACAAACAGCAGTTGGGACAGGCCGAAGGCAAAACCCCCCAGGCTGATCAGCATGTTGAAGTCGGCAAATTGCAGGGCGTAATCGGGAATGCGGCGAGGCATGCCCGCCAGCCCGACAAAATGCATGGGGAAAAACAGCACATTGACCGAGACGAGCGAACACCAGAAATGCCATTGACCGAGCCGCTCGTCATACATGTGCCCCGTCCATTTCGGCAACCAGTAGTAGGCAGCGGCCAGGATCGAGAAGACGGCACCGGTCACCAGCACATAGTGGAAATGGGCCACTACGAAATAGGTGTCGTGATACTGAAAATCAGCCGGTGTCATGGCCAGCATCAGCCCGGAGAAACCGCCAATGGTGAATAGGGTGATGAAGGCGATGGCAAACAGCATGGGGGTCTCGAATGTCAGAGAACCACGCCACATGGTGGCAAGCCAGTTGAACACCTTTACCCCTGTCGGCACCGCGATCAGCATGGTGGTGTACATGAAGAACAGCTCCGCCACCACGGGCAATCCGGTGGTGAACATGTGGTGAGCCCAGACCATGAAGGAGAGCAAGGCGATGCTGCTGGTGGCATATACCATGGAGCGATAACCGAACAGCTTCTTGCGGGAGAAGGTTGGTATGATGCTGGAGACGATGCCGAAAGCCGGCAATATCATGATGTAGACTTCCGGGTGCCCGAAGAACCAGAAAATGTGCTGAAACAGGACAGGATCCCCCCCACCGGCCGCATCGAAGAAACTGGTCCCGAAATACTTGTCCGTCAGCACCATGGTCACCGCAGCCGCCAGCACCGGCATGACAGCGATGAGCAGAAACGCCGTGATGAGCCAGGTCCAGACAAACAGCGGCATCTGCATCCAGCCCATGCCCGGCGCCCGCAGGTTGAAGATGGTCACGATGACGTTGATGGCCCCCATAATGGAGGAGATCCCCATGATGTGAATGGCAAAGACAAACAGGGCCGTGCTGTTGCCGCTGTACTGGGTGGACAGGGGGGCATAGAAGGTCCAGCCAGAACTGGGGCCGCCTCCCTCCATAAACAGGCTCGACAGGAGGATGAGGAAAGCAAACGGCAGGATCCAGAAGCTCCAGTTGTTCATGCGGGGCAGCGCCATGTCAGGGGCCCCGATCATGATGGGGATCAGCCAGTTGGCGAGGCCGGTGAAGGCGGGCATGACGGCACCAAAGACCATGATGAGGCCGTGTACCGTGGTCATCTGGTTGAAAAACAGGGGTTCCACCAGTTGCAGTCCGGGCTGGAACAGTTCTGCCCGGATCACCATGGCCATGGCGCCACCGGTAAAGAACATGGTGAGGGCAAAGCACAGATAGAGGGTACCGATGTCCTTGTGATTGGTGGTGTAGAGCCAGCGCCTCAGACCGGCCGCCGGCTGGTGGACATGTTCGCTGTGCGGGGTATCCGTGATTCCATCACTCATGCCGACGCCTCACTTGTCCTTGTCCGGATTGGCCGGGTTGAGAAGGGATTGCACCTCGGCTGGCTGCACAAGGTCGCCGGTCTTGTTATCCCAGGCATTGCGTTCATAGGTGATGACGGCGGCGAGTTCCTGTGCCGTCAACTGTTTGCCAAAAGGTTGCATCGCCGTACCACTCCGGCCATGCAACACCGTATCCAGATGCTGGGCACGATGCTCCGCCTGTGTGGTCACCTTGCTGCCATTGAGCGCCGGGAAGATGCCGGGCAATCCGGTACCCGCGGGCTGATGACAGGCCGCACAGTGGCCCAGATAGACTTTCTCCCCCAGCGCCATGGCTTGTGGCAACGTCATGGTCTCCGCTGCCTGCGCCTGTTGCTGTGCCTTGGCGGTTGCCTGCTCGTCTCCCTTCCTGGCAATCCACGTCTCGAACTCCTCTGCGGATTTGGCCACCACAACCACGGGCATGAAACCGTGATCCTTGCCGCACAGCTCGGCGCACTGCCCACGATAGGTGCCCGGCTTGTCGATCCGCGTCCAGGATTCGTTGATGTAGCCAGGATTGGCATCTTTTTTCACGGCGAAGGCGGGAACCCACCAGGAGTGGATGACATCGTCCGAGGTCATCAGGAAACGGATCTTCTTGCCGACCGGCAATACCAGAGGGTTATCCACCTCCAGCAGATAATTGCCGCCCTTGGGGGCATCACCGGAGATCTGCTGTTTGCTGGTCGCCAGCAGGGAATAAAACGCCACCGGATACTCGAGGTATTTGTAATGCCATTTCCATTGCGAGCCCGTGACGAGGACGGTGAGATCGGCCTTGGAGGTATCCTCCATCTTCAACAGGGTCGAGGTTGCCGGTGCCGCCATCGCGATCAGTATCAATACGGGGATGGCCGTCCACAGCAACTCGATGCGGGTGCTTTCGTGAAACTGGGCGGCTTTGGCACCGCGCGATTTTCGATGGTGCACGATGGACCAGAACATGATGCCGAAGACGAGCAGACCGATGACGCAACAGATATAGAAAATCGTCATGTGCAGGTCATAGACCTGCTGACTGATGGCGGTGGCCCCGCGCGTCATGTTGAACCGGATCTCATTGGCAAAGGCGCTGCTGCTGATGAACCACATCATCATTCCGGCACCTGCCTGAGCTGCATCGTTTCTCACATTGCACTCCCTGTGCACGTTGGAGAAGATGGCCTGCGTTCAATACACCCAACGCTAACCATCTGAAAATAATGCATTTATTAAAATTCATTTCACATTCAAGTATTAGTCCATATTCAGAAAAAACCAAAATGCAGACAGCCCTGACCAGGCTCATCAGAGCAGTGGCAATAGGCAAAACGCGAGCAGGGAAGAGGGAGAAACGGGTCCCGGGGTGGCCGCGCCTTGAACGGGGAGAGCTTCAGCCATGGTGAGTCGAATCGATCTGCAGAACCCGGGAGGGGCCATGGGTTCCTCCCGGGCTCCGTGGTTTTCTGCCGTGCCAGAGGTGGGGTCAGCCCGCTGGGGCTTGCTGAGCCAGCAGTCTGGCCAGCAGGGAGCGCAATGCTTTTATCAGCGCGGGTTTGCCCGCAACACCCTGTCGGGCAGCCAGCTCGGACCAGGACGCATATTGCCAGATGGTGGCGATCAGCAACCGTCGTTCATCCTGACTCAACCCGTCCAGCATCATCACTCGCCGGAGCAGCCAGCGTTGCAGTGTCGCCTGGCACAATTCGAATGGCTTGTGATGGTGGGCAAAACAATCGAGTTCCCGATGCTCGAATTCATCCAGATCCGGCACATAAGTGACAGGTCCGCCTCTGAGGGATAGCCAGACCAGTTCGGTATCCAGCCTCTTGAGTTCACCCGCCAGCAGGGCCGGCAACTGGCTCATGAAACGCTGTCGCCATTGCGCCAGCTCGGCGTGATATTCCGATTGCAGCGGCATCAGCAGCAAAGCTGCATGACTGCCGCTGGCCGCATCGCGCTGCAGACCCAGACGCAGCACCTTCAATCCCGCCTTGAGCCAGAATGGCAGCAGATCTGGACTGGCGGAGAAGGCAGATCCCAGATAATCGACCCCTAATGCCCGATAATGTGATACCAGCTTGTCCAGCAACCTGGACCCCAACCCGAGACGATGAAGGGCAGGATGGATGGCGATGCGCATCACCCTGGCATAAGAGCGCTCCCCCGCCGTCACGAAACCGGCGTGGGCCAGCAGCGACTGGGGCAACAGATGTCCACGAGGGCGCCGTCGTCCGGCCCAGATCGCGTGCGCCAGATCAGGGGGTATCTTGCCCTCCCGCGCGACCAGCGCCACCCCGAGCAACTCCTGTCCCTGCTCCATCAGATGAATGTCGAGATCCGGCCCCTCCAGCAAATACCGCAGATCACTGGGGCTGGTCTGGTAGTGAGCCAGCACGAGCAGGCCGAACACCCGATTGAGCAGCGCGTCATCACGGGCCAGCTCATCTTGTCCGACCAGGCGCCAGGTCGGTGATGTCGGGGGATGAGGTGCCGATACGTCAGCATTCAGACCAAGGAGCCGGAAGATCAGAGGCTCCAGCGGATCGCTCAGGCTCCAGCGAATGGGCTCCACCAGGTGCAGCTCCTGCCAATCCGGGGCTTGCTCATCGAGTATCCTCTTGAAGCGCAGATGAAAGCCGCGCCCCGTCCCCTCATAGCCGTGCTCCGTTGTAGCGAAGACAATGCGACTGTGGCGGGCCAGCATAGCCTCCAGCAGTGGGGTCGGGATGGCGGCGGCCTCATCTACCAGCAGCAGATCCGCCAGTACGTCTCCTTGAGCCACCCGATCAGGGGACACATAGCTCAGACCGGCCAGCCGCTCAGGCATCTCTGCCAGCGCGCGCTCTGCATGGGCAAAAAGTGTCGCCACTGTAGCGTGGGAAGGGGCAGTCACCGCTATCGTCAAGGCCGGAGCCCGACTCAGCAAGTCGGCGCTCGCCAGCCCCAGCACGGCGCTCTTGCCACGACCGCGATCGGCGCTCAGCACCAGGGGGCGACGGCGATGGCCGTGCAACACGTTCTGGATGGCGGGCAGCGCACGGGCCTGATCCGCGCTCAGCGGCCGGTCCCCGTCGAGAGGCTGCCAGGTAATATCACAAGAGGCAGGCGTCAGATCTCGCGCCGGATCTTCTTCCAGCAGCCGTACCAGACGGGAGATGAACCCCTGCCCGGCACGATCGACCTCCTCTGGCTGGGCGACCAGCCTCTGACGATCAGGGTCTGGGTAGGTCGGCCATACCTCACGCGGCGGGGTCAGCAGAAGCAAGAGCCCCCCAGCCCTCAATGTCCCCGCCAAGGCACCGAATGCATCGGGGTGAAAACCGCTGAAGGCATTGAATACCAGGGTGTCACACTCCTGACCGAGCCGTTGAAGCGCCTTGGCGGCAGGCTGCGGAGCATGACGCTCAGGACCCTGCCCCAGCCAGAACACGGCCCCCCACAGCAAGGATTCGGCACGAACGATGCAGTCATCCTCCTCCCCTTCCAGCCAGATCAGACGCCGCTCGCCGGCATGAGCGATAGCGTGGCGCAAGGCGAGCAGCTCGGCTGACATCATGGAGCTGGACTGGCGTCTGGCTTCACGCGGGGTTCAAACATGCGCTCCCCCATCTGGTCGATGAAGGTATGGGCCTTTTGCACCATGAAGCGCTCGGCATCCGCCGGGTTGGCAAAGAGATCGGAGCGGATGAAGCGATGGGTCTGTAATTGCCCGTCGATCTCCCTGGTGATGCGACCGGCCAGCCTGTATTGCCCCCCTTCCGCCATGGGCTCGGGATAGATGAGATAGCCCATGTATTCGATGGGCTCAACCTCGGGGCTCTGGGCGATCTCTCCCTTGAACAGGGCATTGAATAGTTTTTTGAACATGTTCGCATCCTCTCTGATGCAGGCATTCTCCCCAAGGGTGGAATCACTGGCAAGCACGGGATCTTATTACCATTCGTTCTTTGCACTACGAACCATTCTCATTTAGATTTCATCTCATTCCAGCATGAGGTCCAGATTATGTACGTGTGTTTGTGCCGCGGCATCACAGATAACCAGATCCGCAAGGCGGTACAGGCAGGCAAGACTGAATTCCGACAGTTGAAACAGTCGCTGGAAGTCGGTACTCAATGTGGTAAATGTGTGCGCATGGCGATGGAGATCATCGCTACCGAAATCGACAAGATGGAGTCAGAGCAGGCACCGCTCTATTACGAAGTGGCGTAAAACCGCCGACTTCTCGTCTTCATCTCTCCTTCTGCCCTCCAGGGGACGACTTTCCCCATCACGTTATGGTCATGTTTCTGGACTAAGCTCTAGTGATCGTTGCCTAGGCTCGAACACGAGGAGTAATGTCGATGAAAGGAGATCCCAAAATCATTGCCCACCTCAACAAGGTGCTGGCCAATGAGCTGGTTGCCATCAACCAATACTTCCTGCATGCCCGCATCTATGATGACTGGGGCCTCAAAGGGCTGGGGCACAAGGAGTATCACGAATCCATCGATGAGATGAAACATGCCGACGAGCTGGTCAAGCGGGTGCTGTTTCTGGAAGGGCTGCCCAACTTGCAGGATCTGGGCAAGCTGCGCGTCGGTGAGACGGTGGAAGAGATGCTGCGCTGTGACTTGTCTCTGGAGATGGACGCCATCCCCGACCTGAAAGTCGCCATCACCTATGCCGAGTCCGTGCAGGACTACGTCAGCCGCGACCTGTTTCAGGAGATCCTGGAGGATGAAGAGGAGCATGTGGACTGGCTGGAAACCCAGCTCGATCTCATCGCCCGTATCGGTCTGGAAAACTACCAGCAATCCCAGCTCCATGCCGAGTCATCCTGAATCTAGATGACATCAAGAGACAATCCCAACCCGCCCAGGCGGGTTTTTTCATGGCGACAGCGGCAGAGATCTTGCCGAACGATACGGTAGCCGACTAGGTTGCTGACAAGGCAGGCCAGAGGCTGTCAGGATGGCAGGCGCCGGATTGAACCGCCTCCGGGATCACAGTTACGATGCATGGGGCAGCGGCAGGCGCCGCTTTCGATTAGGATACGACCCCATTCCCATCATTTTGCTACGGATGACCTCCATGGAACTGATTGCACGCGAGATGGCGCCCCACAAACGGGTTGCCCTGGTGGCTCACGACAACATGAAAGCCCCTCTGCTGAACTGGGTGCTGCGCCGCAAGGAGGAGCTCAAGCTCCACCATCTCTATGCGACCGGCACCACGGGCACCCTGCTCGGCAAGAAGGCGCAGCTGCCCATTACCTGCCTCTTCTCCGGCCCCATGGGAGGGGATCAGCAGCTCGGCGCCCTCATCGCCGAAGGGAAGATAGACGTGATGATCTTCTTCTGGGATCCCCTCAATCCCGCCGCCCACGATCCTGACGTCAAGGCCCTGCTGCGCCTCGCGGCCGTCTGGAACATCCCGGTCGCCACCAACGAGGCGACGGCGGACTTCATCATGGACAGCCCGCACATGCAGCAGGCATTCAGCGTCCAGGTGCCCGACTACGCCGGCTACCTCAAGGCCAGAACCGAATAAGCAACGCCAGACAGCAAAGAGCCGGAACAGATGTCCGGCTCTTTTCTTTCATGGGGGGAGAAGGTCAGCGCTGGAGGCTTTTCTGCGCGAATTTGGGCCTGGCATTCATGATCTGCTCCACCTGCTCGTCGCTCATCTTGCCCCGCGACAGCCCCAGAACCTTGTAGGTCAGCAGAGGGCGCGCTGGCAGGGCGATCATCAGGGCGCGGATCTGGTTCTCGTCCTCCTTCTCTCGCGTCGGCTTGCCGTAGGCGTAGGTGAGCACGCCGGCATCCATCAGGTTTTTGACGGCAGGTTCGGTGATCGGCAGGTTTATGACGCTTTTCCGTTGCAGTACGAACTCCCGCAGCACCGCCTTCTCGTTGAAGTCCAGGAAGCCAATCATCTGGGCCAGTTGATCCTGCTGGCGGCGGGACTGCCACTCGTCACAGGCCCACTCCCAGGCGATCAGGAAGCCCTGACTGCAGAAATAGGAGATGGCGATCAACATGCCGACCCCAAGCCAGGCCGCATGAGCCGTGGCCCACTGGCTCACGGCACCTTTCATCAATCCGGCCGGAAACAGCAGGATGATGCTGCAGCAGAGCAGCAGCCAGACCATCAGCCAGTTGAGGCGATTAAGCTGGTAAAAATGTTGGATCCACCGTTTCATCGTTCACCCTTCCCAAGTCAATGTGGACAGTAGCCAACTCATAGCAATCGCTGTGCCAGCACAAGGATCCCCGTAAAAAGATCAGGATCCCGGACGGGAGAGTCGAGAGGGTTGTCACATCCTTTTACAACTTGTCGCGCGGATCATCTCCTGTTGGCCTTGCGCCTCACCGAGCCACTTGGTAAAAAGCCCGCACTGTCACTGGGGAGTAGCAACCCGCCCGAAATCCGGGCAGGGCCCATGTCAACACTCTTGGATCCGCAGATCCATGGCATGGGCGGCGATAGCACCTGTCGTCCTGCAAGACCTTTGGCCTCGATATGCACGCCAGCCGGGCGAGCCGTATCGGGTCCATCGGTTGTTCTGCTCGCCTGGCGGTTACTCATCATGCTGATCACCCTGCTGTTATTTCTGATCTCTGCCGTCACCATCTATCTGGCCTGCGAATACTTCGTCAACGGCATCGAATGGACCGGCCATCATTTCAAACTGTCCCAAAGCGCCACCGGTTCTCTGCTGGCCGCCCTCGGCACGGCCCTGCCCGAATGCATCGTCACCCTGACCGCCCTGCTGATGGAGGATGCCCCCGCCCAGCAGCAGATAGGCATAGGTGCGGCCCTCGGCGGCCCGCTGGTGCTGGCTACCATAGGCTATGCTGCCGTCGGCGTGACCCTGCTGCTGTGCATGAGCCGGGAGCACAGAGCCATCAATGGCGAGGTGCAGCGGGAGATAGGCCGCGATCAGGCCTGGTTTGCCGGCATCTTCCTGCTGGCCGTGCTGCTTGGCATGGTGGCCTTCACCGGTAAAACCTGGCTGGCCCCCCTGTTCGTGCTGATCTACCTCCTCTATGTGCGACGTGAGCTGAAACAGACCGACAGCCACGATGCGGAATTGCCCTCCCCCCTCAAGCTGGATCCGCACGCCAGGATCCCGGCGCTCGGCAAGGTGCTGCTGCAAACCCTGGTGGCGCTCGGCGTGGTGGCGCTGGCGGCCCAGCTGTTCGTTCACCAGCTGGAGAACATGGGCGAGCTGTTCGGCCTCTCACCGGTAGTGGCCGCCCTGTTGCTGAGCCCGGTGGCCACCGAAATGCCCGAGCTGATGAACGTGCTCATCTGGGTGCGGCAGGGCAAACACCGGCTGGCACTGGCCAATATCTCCGGCGCCATGATGATCCAGGGCACCATTCCCAAGGCGTTCTGCCTGCTGTTCACCCCCTGGCTGCTGGATAGCACCATGATGGCCTCCTCCCTGGTGACGCTGCTGGCGGTCGCGCTGCTGTGGTGGGGGTTCAGTCGGGAGCGGATGACAGCGGGCAGGCTCGCCCTGGTGGGGCTGGTTTACCTGGGTTTCTGCGGCTGGCTGATGATGAGCTGAGGGCCGGCATCTGCCTCTGGCGCAACAAGAAAGGGCAGGATCCCATCCTGCCCTTCATCTCACGGGGTAGTGTCAATCAGGCCGAGCCGAGGTCTTAGAACTGCTGGAACCAGCGCTGGATCTGGGCCGGATCCTTGCTCTGGGTCAGGGCGAGCATCAGCAGCACCCGCGCCTTCTGCGGGTTGAGGGTCTCGGCGGCGACGAAGCCGTACTTGGCGTCATCGATCTCGGCATCCAGGGTGGTGGAACCGGTCGGCACGCGGGCGGAACGCACCACGCGAATGCCGTCCTTGCTCGCCTTGGCCAGGGTGTCGAACAGGGTGTGGTAGAGGTTGCCGTTGCCCACCCCGGCGCTGACGATGCCGTCAAACTTGGCATCCACCAGGGCCTTGGCCGGCAGGTCCGAGGCGTTGGCGTAGCTGTAGACGATGCCGACCTGGGGCAGCTTGTCGAGCTTGCTCACGTCGAACGGCGTCTGGCTGGTGTGCAGCCGGGCCGGGCTGCGCTGGTAGTCGATCTTGCCGTTGTGGATGTAGCCGAGCGGGCCGAAGTCGGGGGCCGCAAAGGTCTGCACGCCGGTGGTGTTGGTCTTGGTGACGTCCCGGGCATCCAGCACGGTGTCGTTCATGGTGACCATGACGCCACGCCCCTTGGAGGCGGGATCGGAAGCCGTGACCACGGCGTTGTAGAGGTTCATGGGGCCGTCGGCGCTCATGGCGGTGGAGGGGCGCATGGCGCCGACCAGCACCACCGGCTTGTCACTCTTGACGGTGAGGTTCAGGAAGTAGGCGGTCTCTTCCATGGTGTCGGTGCCGTGGGTGATGACGATGCCGTCCACGTCGTCCTTGGCCAGCAACTCGTTGACCCGCTTGGCGAGCTTGAGCCACACCTCGTCGTTCATGTCCTGGGAGCCGATCTTGACCACCTGCTCACCCTGCACGTCGGCCACGTTCTTCATCTCGGGCACGGCGGCGATCAGGGTCTCGATGGCAACCTTGCCCGCCTCGTAGTTGGACTGGGTGGCGGACTGGCCGGCACCGGCGATGGTGCCACCGGTGGCCAGTATGTGCACGTTCGGCAGCGCCATGGCCATGGGGGAGAGGGTCATACCGAGCACGGCGGCGAGCAGGGTCTTGCGGATAGGGAGGGTCATGCTGCAATCCTTCTTATGGGTTGATTGCAGCATTTTTATTCTTTTTAAACGGAATTTAAGTGATCGTTCTCACCAATAAAAAGAATTAAACAGAATATTGGTCTGTTTTTTACCACTTAGGTGATAAGTCATTCCGCGGTGAAGCCACTGGCCTCGACTAGGGCGATCAGCTCCGCCTTGCCCAGCTCGCTCTCGATAACGGCCTTGCGGCTGGCAAAGTCGACGCTGGCGGTGCTGACGGCAGGCTGGGCCAACAACGCTTTTTGCAGGCTGGCGGCACAGCCACCACAGGACATGCCGGTAACGGTGAGTTCGATGGTCATGGGCTCTCTCCGCTGTCGATGTGACCTCAGCCTAAAGCTGCCGCCTCCGGCAAGGTCAAGGGCGAATGCCGATCCCGTCAACCCCGGGTCGTGCATCATGGCGGCGCCCCATCACCCCATCAGTCCCAGGTAGTTCATCAGGGTGGCCCCCAGGCTGGTGGTGACGAGCGAGCCCAGGGTGGTGGTGGCGATGATGTTGGCCGCCAGGGCGCTGTCACCCCCCATGGCACGGGTCATCACATAGCTGGCGGCGGCGGTGGGGGTAGAGCTGATGAGAAACAGGATGCCGAGGGCCTGCGGGTTGAAGCCGAGCGCCCAGGCCCCCAGCACCAGCAGCACGGGGATGCAGCACAGCCGGTTGACCGTGGCCCAGCCGGTCAGCATGGCGCCGCCGCGCAGGGCCTTGAGGTTGAGGCTGGCGCCGGTGCACAGCAGGGCCAGCGGCAGGGTCATGTTGGCGAAATAGTTGCCCGTGCTGATGACCAGCTGGGGCAGTTCGATGCCGAGCAGACCGAAGGGCAGGGCCGCCAGAATGGCGATGATGAGGGGGTTTTTGACGATCCCCTTGAGTATGGGTGTGAGCCCCTTTCCGCCCCCCAGGCTGCGGGTCAGGGTGATCACCGCGAGGATGTTGTAGAGCACTGTGATGGAGCCCACCAGCAGGGCGGCGGCCCCTATCCCCTCCGGGCCGTAGGCGTTTTGCACATAGGCCAGCCCCATGATCCCCATGTTGCCGCGAAAGCTGCCCTGCACGAAGATGCCCCGCAGTTTCTGCTCGCTGATGAAACGGGCCGCCAGCACCTCCAGCACCAGGAAACCGGCGAGGGTGCCGAGCAGGCCGTAGAGGATGAGCCAGGAGCTCGGCATGGTGGAAAAATCGGTGCGCACCATGCTCAGAAACAAGAGCGCTGGCAGGGTGACCTGGAACACCAGACGGGAGGCGGACTCGACGAAGCTGTCGGGCAAGAGACCCAGCCGCTTGAGCCAGATGCCGAGTACCAGCACCAGACAGATGGGGCCCGTGATGGAGAGGGAGAAGTGCAGACTTGCCAACAGATCCATGATGCGCGTCCTGTGCAACGGCGAAGAAAGTCGCCTGGGAAAGGGCATTCTAACGCCATGGGCTTGTATTCACAGGAGTTAATCACAACAATGTCTGCATCCCGATTGTCGCCCTCCCCTGTCACGGATCCCTCATGGAAAAGAAACTGACCATCCTCGATATCGCTCGCCTCAGCGGGGTCGGCAAGTCGACCGTCTCCCGGGTGCTCAATCAGGATCCCAAGGTCAATGCCCAGACCAGGGCCAGGGTTGAATCGGTGATCGCCCAGCACGGTTTCGTCCCGAGCAAATCGGCGCGGGCCATGCGCAGCCAGAGCCAGCAGGTGGTCGGCATCGTGGTGTCGCGCCTCGACTCCAGCTCCGAGAATCAGGCGGTGCGCGGCATGCTGGAGACCCTCTACCAGCGTGGCTACGACGCCGTGCTGATGGAGAGCAAGTTCTCCCCCGCCAAGGTGAGCGAGCACCTGGCGGTGCTGGAGCGGCGCGGGGTGGACGGCATCATCCTGTTTGCCTTCAACGATCTGGACTATGCCGCCATGGCGCCGCTCAGGGAGAAACTGGTGCTGATGGCCCGCGAGCGCCCCGGCTTCTCGTCGGTCTGCTTCGACGATGACGGGGCGGTGCGCGCCGTGCTCGCCCACCTCGGGGAGCGTGGCCTGACCGAGGTCGCCTATCTCGGGGTGGAACGCAGCGATCTCACCACCGGGCTGCGTCGGCATCAGGCTTACCTCGACTACTGTCGGGAACAGGGGCGCACGCCCCGCAGCGCCCTCGGGGATCTCGGTCTGCAAAGCGGCTATCGGCTCGCGGCCGAGCTGCTCACCCCCACCACCCAGGCCATGGTCTGTGCCAGCGACACCCTGGCCATCGGCGCCGCCAAATACCTGCAGGAGCAGGGTCGCACCGACATCCTGGTGAGCGGCCTTGGCAGCAATCCCATGCTGACGTTCCTCTTTGCCAACACCCTCAGCCTGGATTTCGGCTACAAGGATGCCGGCATCCTGGCCGCCAGACAGCTGCTCGACCAGATTGAAGAGGGGCAACCCCCCAGAGCGACCATCGCCCCCTGTCAGCCCCTGTAGTCTATCTTTTCCTCCATTCCCGGCGTTTTGCGCTTTTTGTGACCAGCGCCACGAATTGGGAACGTTCCCATTGCCGATACCAGCCACTGGCTTCATGCTGATTGGGAACGATACCAATAAACGGGCGGTCCTTGGCCAGCCGGTAAAGACACGACCATTATTCATGGAGTCACAGAGGGAAGGCTCATGTCAAAAGTCAACACACAGCATCTGGCGCAGCTGATCGAGCGGATCGGCGGCAAAGAGAACATCACCACTGTCAGCCACTGCCTGACCCGGCTCAGGTTCGTGCTGGCCGATCCGGCCAAGGCCGATCCCAAGGCCATCGAGACCATCCCTTCGGTGAAGGGGAGCTTCACCCAGGGCGGCCAGTTCCAGGTGGTGATCGGCAACGAGGTGGATCAGTGGTACAAGGCGCTCACCCAGGAGATCGGCGTGAGCGGCGGCAGCAAGGAGGCCGCCAAGCAGGCCGCCCGCCACAACATGAACCCGTTGGAGCGCGGCATCTCCCACCTGGCGGAGATCTTCGTCCCCCTGCTGCCCGCCATCATCACCGGTGGTCTGATCCTGGGCTTTCGCAACGTCATCGGCGATATCAAGATGTTCGACGACGGCACCCACACCCTCACCGAGATCAGCCAGTTCTGGGCCCAGGTGCACGCCTTCCTCTGGCTGCTGGGTGAAGCCATCTTCCACTTCCTGCCGGTGGGTGTCTGCTGGTCTGCGGTGAAGAAGATGGGTGGCTCCGAGATCCTCGGCATCGTGCTGGGTATCACGCTGGTGTCGCCGCAACTGATGAACGCCTATGGCATCGGCCAGCAGACCCCGGAAGTGTGGGACTTCGGCCTCTTCGTCATCCAGAAGGTGGGGTATCAGGCCCAGGTCATTCCGGCCCTGCTGGCGGGTGTCTTCCTCGCCTGGGTGGAGACCAGCCTCAAGCGCATCATCCCGGCCTATCTCTACCTGGTGATTGTGCCCTTCATCTCCCTGCTGCTGGCGGTGATCGTGGCACACGCCCTGATCGGTCCGTTCGGCCGCTGGATTGGTGACGGCGTCGGCTTTGCCGCCAAGGCGGCCATGACGGGTTCGTTTGCCCCCATCGGCGCCGCCCTGTTCGGCTTCCTCTATGCGCCCCTGGTCATCACCGGCATCCACCACACCACCAACGCGGTGGACCTGCAACTGATGCAGAGCATGGGCGGCACCCCCATCTGGCCGCTGATCGCCCTCTCCAACATCGCCCAGGCGTCTGCGGTCGTCGGCATCATCCTGATCAGCCGCAAGGAGAACGAGCGGGAGATCTCGGTCCCGGCCGCCATCTCCGCCTATCTCGGGGTGACCGAGCCGGCCATGTACGGCATCAACCTCAAGTACAAGTTCCCCATGCTGTGCGCCATGGTGGGCTCAAGCTGTGCGGCTCTCATCTGCGGCTTCGCCGGTGTGATGGCCAACGGCATCGGGGTGGGCGGCCTGCCGGGCATCCTCTCCATCCAGCCGCAATACTGGGGCATCTACGCCATCGCCATGCTGGTGGCCATCGTGGTCCCCGCCCTGCTGACCCTGCTGGTCTACAAGCGCCAGCAGGCTGCCGGCAAGCTGGATCTGGCCACGGCCTGATCCACACAACCTCGGCGGAGCCCTGGCTCCGCCTTTTATCGTTGCCCTGTTCCAACTAATCCGGTTTCAACCAATGAGCGAACCAACCATGACACAGACACCCTGGTGGCAAAGCGCCGTGATTTACCAGATCTACCCCAAAAGCTTTCAGGATTCCGGCGCCCGTGGCACCGGTGATCTCAAGGGGATCATGGCCCGCCTCGACTACCTCAAGACCCTCGGCGTCGATGCCCTCTGGCTGACCCCGGTCTACGTCTCCCCCCAGGTGGACAACGGCTACGACATCGCCGATTACCTCAACATAGATCCCGCCTACGGCACCATGACCGACTTCGAGGCCCTGCTGGGCGCCGCCCATGCGCGCGGCATCCGCATCGTGATGGACATAGTGGTGAATCACACCTCCACCGAGCACGCCTGGTTCAAGTCGGCGCTGGGAGACAAGAACAGCCCCTATCGCGACTATTACATCTGGAAAGATCCGGTGGACGGCGGCGTGCCCAACAACTGGCAATCCAAGTTTGGCGGCAGTGCCTGGGAGCTGGACCCGGCCACCGGTCAGTACTACCTGCACCTCTTTGCCCGCGAGCAGGCGGATCTCAACTGGGAAAACCCGGCGGTACGTGCCGAGGTGAAAAACATCATCCACTTCTGGGCCAAGAAGGGGGTGGACGGTTTCCGGCTCGACGTCATCAACCTCATCTCCAAGGATCAGGCATTCCCTGACGACGAGGTGGGGGATGGCCGCCGCTTCTACACCGACGGGCCGCGCATCCACGAATTTTTGCAGGATGTGAGCCGCGACGTCTTCGCCCCCGTGGGGGCCATGACGGTGGGCGAGATGTCTTCCACCAGCCTGGAGCACTGCCAGCGCTATGGCGCGCTGGATGGCTCCGAGCTCTCCATGGTGTTCAACTTCCATCACCTCAAGGTGGATTACCCGGGCGGCGACAAGTGGACCAAGGCACCGTTCGATTTCCTCGAACTCAAGCGCATCTTCAACCACTGGCAGTGCGGCATGCACGGCAAGGGGTGGTCGGCGCTCTTCTGGTGCAACCACGATCAGCCGCGCATCGTCTCCCGTTTCGGCGATGAGGGTCAGCACAGGGTGGTCGCCGCCAAGATGCTGGCCAGCACGCTGCACGGCCTGCAAGGCACCCCCTACATCTATCAGGGGGAGGAGATCGGCATGACCAACCCCGGCTATCAGCACATCGACGACTATCAGGATGTGGAGAGCCGCAACATCTTCGCCATCAAGCAGGCTGAAGGGATGAGCGAGGCCGAGATCCTCGCCATTCTCGGCGCCAAGTCCCGGGACAACTCGCGCACCCCGATGCAGTGGAGTGCCGCCCCCAACGCCGGTTTCACCAGCGGGACGCCCTGGCTCAAGCCTGCCGCCAACTACCCCGAGATCAATGCCGAGGCGGCGCTCGCCGACCAGCACTCGGTGTTCTGGCACTATCGGGATCTCATCGCCCTTCGCAAGGCGCACCCCATCTTCACTCAGGGGGATTATCAGGAGCTGCTGACCGGGCACCCGCAGATCTGGGCCTATGCCCGCCGCGCCCACGGTCAGACCCTGCTGGTGGCGAGCAACTTCTACGGCGAGCCGGTGGAGTTTGCCTTGCCTGCCGAGCTGCAAAGCGGGGAGGGGCGACTGCTGCTTGGCAACTACCCGGATAGCCCGGCCCGCCCGCAATCCTGCAAGCTGCGCCCTTACGAATCCCTGATCTGGCTGATGGAGCAATGATGACTGACGCAACAACAGTGCAGCGGCCCGCCGTGCGTGGCCCCGAGTGGCAGAAGATGGTGGCGGGAGCGCCCTATGATGCAGGGGACCCCGAACTGCGGGCTGCGCGGGAGCAGTGCCGCGCCCTGCTGGGAGAACTGAACCGGGAGCGAACCGATGCCCCTGGCTGGGATGAGCGCCTCACCCGCCTGCTGGGTGGCCGCGCAGAACGCTGTTTCATCACGCCCCCCTTCTTCTGCGACTATGGCACCAACATCTTTGTCGGCGAGAATTTCTACGCCAATTTCAACTGCACCATCCTGGATGTGTGCGAGGTACACATAGGCGACAACGTGCTGCTGGCCCCCGGAGTGCAGATCTACACCGCTACCCACCCGGTGGCGGTAGCGCCTCGCATCAAGGGGGTGGAGTTCGGCAAGCCGGTGCGCATCGGCAACAACGTCTGGATTGGGGGCAGCGTCGTCATCTGCCCGGGCGTCACCATAGGGGACAACAGCGTCATCGGGGCGGGGTCCGTTGTCACCAGAGACATTCCGGCAGGCGTGGTGGCGGTCGGCAATCCCTGCCGGGTCTTGCGCCCCATGACGGCAGAGGAGCTGGCGCCCGGGGCACCTGGCTGACACAGAAGGGGCAGGCCGTACCTGCCCCTGTTCGTTTCCCTGACGGCGCTCCCGCAATGCCGCCAAGGCTTCGGCGCAGCCCCCTCTTTACCCGGGCAGCAAGGCGCCGCAACGCTTGTGCTGTCCCATGACCACCAGAGTCTTGAAACTGCGCACCTGATCCCTGGCATGGAGCACCCGACGGGTGAACTGCTCGTAACTTTGCATGTCCCTGGCGGCCACTTGCAGCACGAAGTCCTGCTCCCCCGTCACATACCAGAGATCCATCACCTCGGGTTCCCGCTGCAGGCTGGCGATCATCTCATCGACGATGCGGCCATGATCCCGTTCCAGGGTCACCAGCACCAGCATGGTGATGGGCCAGCCCATGGTGGACGGTGCCACCAGCGCCACTTCCCGCTCGATGAGACCGGACTCCCGCAAGGCGCGGACGCGGCGGTAGCAGGCTGGGGCGGAAAGACCGACCCTGTGGGCCAGCTCCGGCGTGGGCAGACGGGCATCCTGTTGCAGCTCGGCAAGGATGAGCAGATCAAATTTGTCGGTCATGGGGTTCATTAGATAAAAATTATCGCACAAGGCCAGTATTAGACCGGTTTTACCCAAGTATCCAGATATATTTTATTGCTCATCGTCCTGCCCGGTATGAACACCATGCAACCCAATCCCAATGCCCTCTCCTCTCTTCTGGCCGTCCTGCTCGCCATGCTGTCGATCACCCTCGGCGCCTCCCTGGCCAAATCCCTGTTTCCCTTGCTGGGTGCCGCAGGTACGACCCTGTTCCGGCTGGGGTGCGCCGCCCTCCTCCTCTCCCTGGTGTTTCGCATCTGGCGTGCCCCCCTCGACCGACGCACCCTGCTTGGCGCCATCCCCTACGGCCTGTCGCTTGGGGCAATGAACCTGCTCTTCTATCTGGCCATCGCACGCATTCCCCTCGGCGTAGCCCTGGCCATCGAGTTCATCGGCCCCCTGACGGTGGCCCTGCTCTCCTCACGCCACCGGGCAGACTTCATCTGGCTGATACTGGCCATCGCCGGGCTGCTGCTGCTCTTGCCCCTGCGGGCAACACAGCAGGCCATCGATCCCCTGGGGGCCGCACTGGCTCTCGGGGCTGGCCTCTTCTGGGGGCTCTATATGCTCACCGGAAAGCGGGCAGGAGCCTTGCTGGGCGCACAGGCTCCGGCGCTGGGCATGTGGGTGGGCACCCTGCTGGTATTGCCCTTCGGGCTGGAGGGTGCGATCGAGGCGTCATTCACCGTCCCCGTGATCCTCACCATCATCGGGGTGGGGCTGCTCTCGAGCGCCATCCCCTACTCTCTCGAGATGTTTGCCCTGCGCCGCCTTCCCCTCAAGAGCTACGGCATTCTCACCAGCGGTGAACCGGCCATGGGAGCCTTGATGGGACTGGTATGGCTGGGCGAACAATTGCCCCCGTCCCAATGGCTCGGGATAACCGCCATCATCGCCGCCTCCATGGGCACCACCTGGCAGGCGGGTCGTCGACAAGCGGGCTCCGCCTGAACCAAAAAAATCGGGGCCGGCGATGACCGGCCCCGGGGATGGCACGAGCGCGTCAGGACGAGTAGTCGTAACAGCGTTTGAGCTCGCCGAAGTCATAGAAGAAGCTGCCCACCGCAATGGGGGCGCAACCTGCCTTGAAGGCGAGCTCCTTCTCGTTGTAAAGCATCTTCACCAGCACCCGGCCGGCCTCGTTGCGGTAGACATCCCACTGGATATTGGCCGCATAGGGAGAGACCCAGCCGCCACGCCATTCGTTGTTTTCCTGGCTCATCAGCACGCCGGGCTGGGCGCTCTGACGACTCCCTTCCAGCTTCATCAGGGCCGCCAGCGGGATCAGGGTCTCCGCATGGGCGAAGCGCAGCTTGGCGACATGCTCGCCCGCCTCTTCCACCACCTGGGTCTGTACCTCGTTGAAGAGGCCGTCAAGCAGGGGCTGGGCCACGGCGTAGGTGGCGCTCTGGCTGGCAAGACTCGGCCCCTTCTCGTAGAAGTCCTCGGCATCGGAGAGGTAGGAGAACCAGGCAGACTCCTCTGGCGTGATGAACTGCTCGAGATCCCAGGACCCGCCTTGTGCCTGCGCCTCCCGGATCATCCCCGGGCCGATGATGAAGAGGTTGTAGAGCATGAGGGCGGCGTCCACCTCGTCACGCACATGGGTCTTGCCGCCGTCTTCCGGGTTCACCGCCACATAATCCACCCCGGCGGCCAGCTCGTCGACGAAAGCCTTGCTGTAGAGACGCTCGAGCATCTCGCGGGCCATCACCCGGGTCCTGGGCAGGGCCTTGAGCGCATCGAGGACCTCGGTCAGCTCGGGAGCAGGAGCCACCCCGTTGTCTTCGTCCCCGACAAAGGCCTGATAGGCCTGGAAGGTGGGCAGATACCGGGTGTACTCCCCCTGTGGCTCGGTCTTGTGGAAGTAGAGCTCGAACTTGTTGCGCAGCCCCTTGTCGATCTCGGAAGGGTTCTCCTGGCTGACGTAACAGTCGGGGCTGTCCGTCACCAGAGAGACCCGTTTGGCCAGGCTCTGCATGAAGAAGTAGGCGCTTTCGTTGGCGCGATCCTTGCCCGATGTCTCGACCTTGAGGCAGAGGGGAGTCGATTCAGTGGTCAGCAGGGTGGGCAGCCGTTCGGCGAGCCGGGTCGCCAGGTTGGCGTGCTCCTCCTTGCCGAGCGCACTCAGCAGGCCATAGCCGAGGGTCTGGTTGGCGGCCGTGACGGCGTCCACCTTGGCGCCGAGCCGTTGGCCCAGCTCGGTCAAGGCCCCCTGTCTTGCGGCCTCCTCCCACACCAGCTTGGTCAGCACATCGTATTTGGGGCTCGACAACGAGCGGGAGCCATGGCGTGCCACCAGTTCGGTGAAGACGGGACTAAAGCCTTCAGGGGCAACCTCATAGCTGTTCATTGCCTGACGGGCGGCATAGACCGCCTTGGTGCTGTATTGATAGTCGCCGACGGCGGGCGAGGAGGAGTCATTGCCCGAATGGCAGCCGCTCAGCAGGGTGGCCGCCACGCAGGCGGCAAGGGAAGAGACGCGAAACATAGTCATCCTTGAACCAGTGTGAAAATGAAGCCGCACAGTACGCACCGGATGTGACAATCCGGTGTCAGGTCTGGGACATGCACCTCTCTCCGGAAGGGTGAACACCCTCCAACCCGTCTATGTCCCCCCACAAAAAAATCATTCATATTTTTTGAACGTGTAGGCCAGTTTATCTCGCTAACAATGACCGGGTGAGGCGCTTAATATTCACACATCGCTTAGGCAGGAGCGCCAAGCCGCAAAACAACTGGTCGTTCATGGCAGTCCCCCATACACATGGGTGACAAACATCCGTGACAAAACAACACACCATTTGAATGACCTCTTGCAAGGATGCATTGATGCAGGCCTGTCAGGCCTTGCCAATGACATAAAAACCAAGAGAGTGAATGAACATGAAAAACGTGATCAAGATGCTGGCCGTTGCAGGCCTGATGAGTGCCGGTGTTGCCCAGGCTTCCGTCCCCGCCGACTTCAACGCCACCCCGGGTGTGCTGTTCGTGAACTGGCATGCCAGCGCCGCCATGGCTGGCAAGGCCAACCCCATGCTGGAGGTGCGCGATGAATCCGGTGATCTGGTGGCCTCCGTCCACGCCAACCTGATGGGTACCCAACAGGTACAGATCCCGAGCCGCGCCCAGGGCAACCTGACCGTCAGCCTCGGCGATCAGAGCAGCGATTACCGCATCCCGTTCGGCATCGGCAGCGGCAATCCCCGCTGATCAACGCAGACGACTTCCCTCCCGGGTCTGGCAAAGACACGCCGACCAGGCGAGAGATCAACGACAAGGGCGCCATCAAGGCGCCCTTGTCGTCGTTGCCGTCGGCACGCACGGCTACTGGGTGAAGACGGGACCGAAGCCGGATCCCCACAGGATGGCCGTGGCAGCCAGCACGCAGACCAGCAACACCAGGCCGACCGTCACCACTGAGCTGGCGTAGATGAATCCCTGCTCCTTGGTGATGTGCATCAGGATGGGCACGCCGATATAGAGCAGGTAGACGGAATAGGTCAGCCCGACCAGACCGATGAGCATCACGAACCAGAGATGCGGGAAGAAAGCGGAGAAGCCCACCATGAAGAGTGGCGTGGAGGTGTAGGCCGCCAGCTCCAGCGAGGTCGTGTAGCTGGGATCCGAGCCGAAGGTATGCCCCATCCAGTGCACCAGATAGGAGAGTGCCAGCACGCCGATGATAAGGGTCACGTACATGGCGACCGACAGCTTGAATGCGCTGTTGGCGGTCAGGGTGATGGGATCGCCGACCCCGATGCTCCAGCCGATGTGAACGGCGGAATAGTAGGCGCAGATGGGAGGGATAAGGGCCACGAGCAGGATGTGAGTCAGACTGTTTCTGAAGCTGTCGTGCCGCTCGTCTATGGTATGCCATTCGGTGTGGGGATGGGCATACAATCCCCATAAGTGATTCAATATCATAGCGTTATTCCTTCTCTACATCGGTGGTTGGCGGATCGATACCGGGCTTTCTCCTCTGATTGCGTCATGTCCGGGCGCTGGTGGCGCCATCGCTTGCCATGGCATGCGATGACTTTAAATAAAGTCGCTCCACCGCCGCTGCGTCAAGCGAGGTCGCCGGGCCAGCCGGGAGGGATGGGAAGACAGCAGGAGGGCACCGGAGGCGGGCACTGCTGGCACCCGCCGTCGGCGCTCCCGTCAATACTGCTTGGTTTTCGAGGCAAAACCCGCGAGGAAGAGACCGGTCAGGAACATGCCGCAGAAGGCTTCGATGGCCGACAGCAGTTGCAGCGGCGAGGAGGTCTGGGAGATGTCCCCATAACCCAGGGTCACGAAGGTGACGATGCTGAAATAGAGAGAGCGCCCCAGATGGCCGTGGGTTGCAGACTCCGGCGCCAGGAAATAGGTCAGGGTCGCCAGCAGGATCACCCCCATCGACATCAGCAAGCTTCTGATGGGACGCTCCCCAAACCCCCAGGTGATGAAGCTGATGAACTTGCCCGCGCACTTGAGATAGCACAGCAGGGAGAGCCAGCACTTCGTCATCGGACCGCTTCGCAACCAGCGCTCCCGGAACAGCTCCCGCGGGCTCGCCAGGGACTTCATCTCGTGCAGCTTCTCCTTGTAGTAACACTCGCCGGCATCGACGGTGTCACCCACGCTGGAGAAGAGGCGCTTGGCATTGCGATAGAGTTTGCTCGCCTCGTTGTGGTCGATCCGCCCATTGTGGTTGTAGACCACCTCCACCTTGTCCAGGTTGGTGTGCTCCATGGTGGCATCGAAGTTCTTGGCGCTGACGCTGAAGTTTTTCAGCACCGCCCGGGAGGAGTGGAAGCGGATCTCCTCGCACTCTATGGTGAAGTCCTGAAAGACCCCGTCCTCCAGCGCCAGCTCCCGCTTCTTGGCCCAGGCCCTGTGGTCCCACAGCAGGGAGTCGAACAGATCGAGCCCAATCACCCCGCCATTGACCCTGACCCCCTTGGCCGAGCAGTGCCACAGATAAACCTTGGAGTTGTTGACGGCCCCATCGAGAGAGAGCTCGTCGAGACAGGTAAAATCGAGCAACCGGCCGGAGATGATGGGGCTTTTGAGGGCAACACCGCCGATGTTGAGCAGACGATGCTTGCCCAGCACCTGGGCCTCCCCCTTGTTGTTCTCCGAGACCGAGAGCAGGCTTTGCACCCGTTTCACCTCGTCATTGCCATGTTTTCCCGCCAGCCACATGCTGTAAGGCTCGAAACGGGTCTCCGAGCGGATGAGGCCGCTCTTGCGCAGGGATTCCAGTGCACTCGAGGCGCTCTCATACAGGCGGACCTTGTCGTCGCTCATGTAGACACAAAGGCTCAGCACGCAGCGGGAGCTGATGAAGCGGGCGATGCCGATCTGGAAGATCACGCTTTTTTCTATCTTCTGCTCCGCCATCCAGTCGTCGAAATGGGGCAGCGACGCCACCAGCAGCGCCCAGATACGGGGATAATCGTTCTCACGCCGCCACTCGTTGAATTGCTCGGGGGAAAGCTGCCAAAGCTCTGTTGCATTCATAGATGACCTCAGTAATGGAGATGTTCTCGTCGGTGATTCTCTGTCAAGTGCAACCAATAGAAGCGAGCTTACAACAGCAACGAATGGCCCCTAAGAATCAGGAGAAAAAAAGTTAACCATTTGAAAAAAATGCATAAATGCTTTCTCACACACCAAAAAATGAACGCTCAGAGATAAAAAAGCTCCCGGCCGGGAGCTTTTTTATGGGCAGTACGCGATGGCGTTACGCCTCCAGGCTGATGCCGATGTTGGAGACGCCGTCCTGGGCCGCGAAGGCGCGGATGGCAAGGATGCGGTCGCTGTCCCGTTCATGGGCCACCCGTTTGAGCAGTTCGACCTGGAACTCCAGCTCCGCCTCCATGTACTCGTGCTCATAGAGCTCATCATCGCTGAGATCCCGCTCTTCCAGCATCTCGATGAAGCCGGCGACCGTGCCGACAGACGCATGGCTGGCGTCGTTGGCCTCTTCCCCCACCCGGCAGATCACCGAGTTGTAGGCACAACCCAGCGCCACGCAGGCGTCCAGTGCCGGATAGGCGCCGTAGGATTCAAACTTGCGGGGATCGGGAATGTAGACTTCAAACGCTTCCAGAATGGCACCAAGATTGACGCGGGATCCCTTGACCGTCAGGTAGTTCCACATCTGATCCAGCGCGTGACGGAATGCCCTCGCATCCCCGAAACCGGAGGCCTGGGTAAAGAGCACATAGTTGGGGTACATGCGCTCTGCCAGCGCCAGGGTATAGACGGTTTGCTGCCAGGGCTGCAGCTCGGCCAGTCGCTTATAAAACTTGTCACCAAACACTGGAGTCGGATCCTTTGCAAAATGTGGGGCAGATTGTAGCCCACGAGGGCCCCGTCTAAAAATGAAAAAGCGCCCTGCTCGACTATCTTGCCCGATCAACTGGGGTAAGATGGAGACAGCATCCCTCTCGCCTTGCCATAAACACGATAAGGAACAAGAGTATGAGCCAACGTACCCTGCTGCTGTTGAGTCAGGACAACAGCCACTATGAACGCCTGCTCAAGGCGGCCCATCTTCCCCATCTGCACATTCTTCGGGCCGACAATCAGGCCGAGGCCGAACAGCTTATCGGTGACGCTCATATCCTGATGGCCGAGCCTGCCCGGGCCAAGCCGCTGCTGGCCAAGGCCGGCAAGCTCAGCTGGCTCCAGTCGACTTATGCCGGGGTCGATGTGCTGCTGGACGCCAGTTGCCGCCGCGACTACCTGCTCACCAATGTCCGCGGCATCTTCGGCCCCTTGATGAGCGAGTATGTGTTCGGCCATCTGCTCAGCCTGACCCGCCAGTTGCCACTCTATCGCGAGCAGCAGCAACAGGGCGTCTGGCAGAGCCATCCCTATCAGGGCTTGAAGGGAAAGACGCTGCTGCTGCTCGGCACCGGTAGCATAGGGCAGCATATCGCCCACACCGGCAAACATTTTGGCATGAGGGTGCTCGGCATCAGTCACAGTGGCCGTGAGCGTGCCGGGTTCGATCAGGTGTACCAGTTGCCGGCACTCAACAAGATGCTGGCCCAAGCCGATGTCATCGTCAGCGTGCTGCCCGCCACCCGCGAGACACGCCATCTCTTCACCGCCGAACGCTTCAGCCACTGCAAAGCGGGCGCCATCTTCTTCAACGTCGGCAGGGGCAATGCCGTCCATGAGGGGGAGCTGCTGGCGGCACTGCAAGCCGGCAAACCCGCCATGGCGGTGCTAGATGTGTTCGAGCAGGAACCCCTGCCCGCTGACAGCCCGCTCTGGCACCAGCCCAATCTCATCGTGACGCCCCACAACAGCGCCTACAGCTTCCCGGAAGATGTGGCCCAGATCTTCATCCGCAACTACATCCGCTTCATTGATGGTCAGCAGCTGGACGGCCGGATCGACTTTGACAAGGGTTATTGAAGCCGTTCTGCAATGAAAAGGCCCCGCCAGTTGGCGGGGCCTTTTTCGTCAGGAGGGAGCCGTTCAGCCCGCCTCCATCTCTTTGCGGTAGCTCTTCACCTTGGCGAGGAACTGACGCTTGTCCTTGCCGGAGAGCGGCTCCGCCATCGGCAGCTTGATCTTCATGGGATCCACCGGCCGGTTGTTGATGCGTACTTCGTAGTGCAGGTGAGCACCGGTGGAACGGCCCGTGTTGCCGGAGAGGGCTATCTTGTCGCCCATTTTCACCTTCTGCCCGGGTTTCACCAGCAGCTTGCTCAGGTGCAGGTAACGGGTCATCAGGGTACGACCGTGCTTGATCACGACATAGGTGCCTGCCAGCGGGTGGCTGGTTGCCTTGAGGACCACACCGTCACCGGTCGCCATGATGGGCGTGCCTACTGGCAGGGCAAAGTCGGTCCCCTCATGGGGCCGGACCTGCCCGGTAATGGGATGACGGCGATTCGGGTTGAAACTGGAGCTGACCCGGTAACGGCTGTGAGTCGGATAACGGCGGAAGCCGCGCTCCAGGCTGTTTGCCTGACCGTCATAATAGTTGCCATCTTCCGACAACCAGGCTGACACGGCCTTGCCCTGGCTGAACACCTCGACCCCCAGCAACTGGGTATTGCCCGTACTCTTGCCCTCGACCGTCTCCTGGCGGACCAGCACCTTGAACTTGTCACCTTTTTTCAAATCCTTGGCGAAGTTGAGGCGCCACTGGAACAGGTTGGCAATCTTCTGGATGTGGTTGGCCGGGATCCCGGCATTGCGGGCGCTGACGTAGAAGCTGCCGTTGATGACACCGTCATAGCTCTTCTGTTGCCACTCCACCTCTTCATTGAGCATGTTGGCGCTATAGGTGTCGTCGGTACGCTCCAGCACCAGGGTCTGCTTGATGTTCAGGCGGATCTTCAGCTGCTGCAGAATGTTGTCCTGATCGATCAGCAACTCGATGGTCTGACCGGGTTTGAGACGCGCCAGGTTGTTCTTGGCATCCGCATCCAGCACCTTGTAGAGGGTGGTGGTGGACAGCCCCAGGTTGTTGAAGATGGTGGTCAGGTTCTCGCCGTTGCGTACCCGGTAATCCTGCCATTGAGGCGTGGCATCCGCCGGGATGTCGTCTTCGGGAGCAGCTGACTCGACCAGCTCGTGATCCGGAATGTCGTTGAAGTCGGTGTTGTCTTCGTTGGTTGCGGTGCCCGTGGTGGCGATCGGCAACTCCAGACGCAGTGGCCGCTCCAGGATGTCACCGGGAGCTGGCAATACGGCTACCGCTGACAGCGTCATGGCCGTGAGCAATAGCATGGCATAGAAATGCTTGCGGGGAACCGGGGGTTCCCAATTGGCAGCCTGGGCTACCAAGGGACGGAGACGTTTCATCCGCTATCCTGTTATTAGATCTAAGGGTGGTGGTTGTGGGTCTGTTTTTATGAGTTTTTATTATGAAAACCGAATATCTGGCTTTTAGACCTAAATACTTACAAAAAGTTCATAGCTCCATGCACGAAACTCACATTTTATGCATAACCTTCCAGCATGGGCAGAAATGATCGTCATTTTCAGCCATTTTTTTCTATTTTTAAGAACCAAGTCCGGTTGTGGTGCTCTCCGGCCCAGAAAATGTTGCAAAAACATCTCCATGGAGTGGGTATGTCATTGGCAAAATTGTTAAATGTAATCATTCTGATCCTCTTCACCATCGGCGCCGCGCTGCTGCTCATGCTGGAGATCACCACGGTACGACAGTCTATTCTCGACCAGATGTCGGCCAACCTTGAAACCGCCATCACCGCGCTGGGGCTGGTGCTGCAGGGTACCTTGCTCAACGATGACAAAGTCCTTGCCGAGACCATAGTGAACGCCATGTTCGACGGAGGTTTCGTCAACTCCGTCGTCCTGCTGGATCCGGATGGCCAGGTGCTGTTCCAGAAGGTGTTCCACACCGCACAGCAAAATATTCCAGGCTGGCTCCCCTCAGTTATCGACATGCCACCGGTCAAGATTGAGCAGGAGTTGACCGACGGCTGGCGCATTCTCGGTACCCTCACGCTCGAGGGGCACAAGGGTTACGCCTACCAGCATCTGTGGAACGCCATCAGTCGTACCGGGCTCGCGTTGCTCGTCGGCCTGCTGGTGTTCAGCCTGGTGATCACCTGGGTGTGCCGCCGCCTGATGCACCCCCTCGAACAAGTCAGTCAGCAGCTGACCCGGATCCGCAAACGCCAGTTCAGCGGCAACCTGCCAACCCCGTGGCTTCGCGAATTGCAGGAAGTCGTCGTCTCCATCAACCAGCTGGTCTCCGAACGCAAGCGGGACCTGCTGCAACAACGGCTGAAGATCACCCAGCTTGGCAAGCACGACGCCCTCCCGACCCACCAGAAGCTCGTTGGTCTGGTCGACACCGATGGCAACACCTATCAGCAGCATTTCTTCTCCACTCAGGGGAGTATCAGGCTCTACAGCCGCCTGTTACCCAAGCACCCCCCCACCACGGACAGCTCGCCGGATGAAATTCGGGCGCTGCTCAACGACTGGCTGACCCAGAAGGCGGAAGGGCTCCAACTGCCTCTCAGCCTGCTCGGCCATCCAGACTGGGCGCAGTTTGCCCCCGTGCTGGCCAGCGCTCGTGGCAAGACGCTGGACTGGCGCTGGGATCTGGCTATCTTCCCCCCCCTGGCCGAGGAGCGACTGACTGCACTCCAGTCCCAGGGGATTGAGCTGGCGTTCAGCAACATCCCGATGAACAACGACAATCTGGCCAGACTCGACTCCATCAGACCCGTCTTCATCAGTTGCCAGCTCACCCAGTCCCCCCTTTATTGGAACCTGCTCTCCCAATGCCTCCATGCTTCCGGCTACACCTTGCTGGCGGAAGCCGGCGACGTGAGCGATGTGGACATGCTGCGCAGTTGGGGCATCGATGGTTATGCCACTCAGGAGAATGCATCATGAGGATCCCGCTGCTGCTGCTTGCCCTGCTGTGGCAACCGACCCTGCACGCGACCACCATGACCATAGGCACCGGGGGGGAGCAAGGCATCTATTACCAGGTCATCAAGGAGTTCTGCAGACTGGCCAAAAAAAGTGACCCCACGATGCCCTGCAAACTGCAGGCCAGCTCCGGGTCCATCGAAAATCTCCGCCAGCTGAAAGCGGGAGAGGTCCCCTATGCCCTCGTCCAGTCAGACTGGCTCTATCAGGCCAGCCAGGGAACGGGGCCTTTCGTTGCCCAACCACAACGCGAGCTGAGGGCTCTCTTTGCCACCCACGCCGAACCTTTCACCATAGTGGTGCGAGCCGATGGGGATATCACCACCCTGGAGCAGCTCAAGCTGGCCCCCATCGACATGGGCCTGAAGAGTTCAGGGACTCGGCAAACGGCATTGGCCCTGTTCAATGTTTTGGGTGCAAAGGAGCAGGATCTTGATTTGAAGAGCGTCGCCAATCTCTCCGAAGCGTTGTGCAATAAACAGATCGATGCCTATGGCCTTGTCATGGGTCATCCCAACCGCATCGTGCTGGACACCGCCAAGCGCTGCGCCGTGCGCTTCCTGGCGATCGAGGGGCCCGTCAGGGACCAGCTGCTCAAAGGGGTCAGGTATTACCAGCGCAGCCAGGTGCCGGCACGCATCTACCCGGGCAACCTCAAGGCAACCCCCACCTTCGCCATCGCCGCCACCCTGGTGACCAATGCCGCCACTCCCGATGACGAGGTCTATCGGCTGACCCGGGCCATGCTGAGCCAGCAAACCAGTTTCAACGAACAGACCTATGGCTATGCGAACCTGTTTCACAAGGCGCGCAACAAAATAGGCCCGGTGCTGAGTGTCGAACAGCATCCGGGTGCGGGAAAATATTTCGAGGAGTTGAAGGCGGCGGGCAAGTTATAGCTGGCGACGGGGGGAGCGCAGATGCTCGCTGGAGAAGCGGCTCTGCATCGAGGTCCACTGGGCCAGGCGATCGGCACTCCCCGCCAGGGTTCCCTCGCGGCGGGATTTCATGATCCAGATGCTTTTGGCATCGAAACTGTAAACCGGCTGCAGATCATTGCGCTTGCTCCCCGGCAGGATGCGGCCATTGATGTTGTCCAGCACCAGGGGATCTGACTTGATGGTCGGGAAGTACAACGTCACCATGTGGAACTGGTTGTAACGAATTGCCTTCACATAGGCCAGCCGCAGCTTCTTCTCGTCGACCCCCAGCTCCATCAGGGTGTAGTACTTGGCGATGCTGTAGTCCTCGCAATCCCCCCCTCTCGCCCCGATGAACTCCAGCGGATTGGCCCAATAATCATCATCCCCCCACAGTCTGGGATCCTCGCTGTAGGTCAGGTTGTTGAAGTAGTTGTTCACCAGCTCCAGCTTCTGCTGGTCCGTCGTTCCGGCCCTTGGCGTCAGCAGACGAGAGAAGGCCTCGGACCGCTGGATCGCTCTGGCGCCATAGACCGCCTGCATTTTTGCCCTGAGTTCCGGGCTGGCGATGTGTTCGGAAAGACCGGATGCCTGTATGCCGGATCCCAGCAGGGTCAGCGTGCAGGCAGAGACGAGCAACCATTTCATGACTGACACTCCATATCAGATGCTGGAGGTCAGTATAGTTGGCCGCGCCGCGTCTATCGTCAATGTCGGGCAAGGCCTAGCGGCACTGGGCGAAGGCATCCGCCAACTGCTGCATGAATTGCGGATAACCGTCCGGACCAAGCGCCACCTGCTCGCCGACTTCGTCCAGCAGCAGCACCTTGGCCCCGGTATTGCGGGCAACCGACTCGATCACCGCCGGGGAGAACTGCGGCTCGGCGTAGATGCAGCTCGCCTTTTTCTCTTCCAGCGCCTTGCGGATGTCAATCAGCGTCTTGGCTCCCGGGCGACGCTCCGGGCTCACGGTGAAGTGTCCCTTGGAGCTCATGCCGTAGTGGCGCTCCCAGTATCCATAGGCTTCGTGGAACACGAAGTAGCCCTTCTGATCCACCGCCTTCATCTGCACGGCGATCACCTTGTCCAGGGCGTCCACCTTGCCCTCGAAGGCCGCGAGATTGGCGGCATAGCGCGCCTGGTTGGCAGGATCCAGCTTGCCCAGTTCGGTCGCAATCGCCTTGGCAATCACCTTGGCCTGGGTTGGACCCAGCCAGATGTGGGGATCCACCCCTTCGTGGTGGTGCCCTTCATGGCCCTCGTCGTGCGAGCCGTGGTCGTGGGCGGCATGGTCATGATCCTTGTCGTCATGGTGATGCTCGTCATGTTCCCCCTGGGTCGCATAGTTGTACAGCGGCATGCCGGGAACCTGGGTCAGGGTCAATACATGAGGATGCCGGGCCAGGGGTTTGGCCATGAAGCCTTCCAGCTCGGGACCGACCCACACCACCAGATCGGCCTCCTTGATATTGCGCATGTCGGAAGGGCGCAAGGAAAAATCGTGGGGAGACGCGCCGGTGGGCAGCAGCACCCCGGGCTCGCTCACGCCATCGGTGATCGCCGCCGCGATGAAGCCCAGGGGTTTGATGGTGGTCAGCACCTCGAGGGCACGGACAGGCAGACTCACCGCCATCAGGGCAGTGATCAGAGCAAGAATTCGCATAGAGGTCTCGTCAGGGAGTATGTGTGTGATAATATAACAAACCAACGTCGCTGTTATATTATAACTCTCACAGGCTGTAAACCCCGGAGCTGTCA
This sequence comes from Aeromonas sp. s6, assembly GCF_040907815.1. Lineage (NCBI taxonomy): Bacteria > Pseudomonadati > Pseudomonadota > Gammaproteobacteria > Aeromonadales > Aeromonadaceae > Aeromonas > Aeromonas sp. s6. Next base: position 17,099 of record NZ_JBFOCN010000123.1, on the reverse strand, counting down.
TGACCCAACTGGTGGAGCTGAAAGAGGTCTGTCTCTCATTTGACGGACGACTCGTGCTCGACAAGGTCTCCTTTACCCTGAACAAAGGCAAAATCACCACCCTCGTCGGCCCCAACGGGGCGGGCAAGAGCACCCTGAGCAAGCTGGTGCTGGGTTTGCTCAGCCCAGATTCGGGGGACATCGTCCGCCGCCGCGATCTGCGGATCGGCTATGTACCCCAGCGCCTCTATCTGGACCCCACCCTCCCCCTGACGGTGCGCCGCTTCCTGCAACTTGGCAAGAACAGCCGCCTCTCCATCGAGGAGGCGCTCAATCGGGTCGGTGCCCAGGATCTGCTGGACAACCGGATGCAGAAGCTCTCCGGTGGCGAGATGCAGCGGGTACTGCTGGCCCGCGCCCTGCTGGTCAAGCCCGAGCTGCTGGTGCTGGACGAACCGGTGCAAGGGGTAGATATCACGGGCCAGATCGAGCTCTATGCCCTCATCAGCCAGCTGGCCGCCGAGTTCCACTGCGCCGTGCTGATGGTCTCCCACGATCTGCACCTGGTGATGGCCAGCACTCACGAGGTGATCTGCCTCAATCGCCACGTCTGCTGCCACGGCGAGCCACAGAGCGTGGCCCGTCACCCGGAATTTGCCCGCCTGTTCGGGCGACCGGAGCGGGAGGTGCTGGCGGTCTATACCCACCATCACCACTGCGATGGCGAACACCATCATCATGAACCGCAGGCCCCCGTCATCCGCCTGCCCTCTCGCAACAACTAGGATCTTCACGTGGACAGCTTTCTGTTATACGCCCTCGCGGCCGGACTCGGCATCGCCCTGCTGGCCGGGCCGCTTGGCAGCTTCGTGGTGTGGCGCAAGATGGCCTATTTTGGCGACACCCTCTCCCATGCCTGCCTCTTCGGCATCGCCCTCGGCATCCTGCTGCAGGTGGACCTCACCCTGGCGGTCGTGGTCTGCTGCCTCGCCATGGCCATGCTGCTGGTGATCATGAGCCGCAACCAGCAGGTGGCCACCGACACCCTGCTCGGCATTCTGGCCCACAGCGCCCTGTCGCTGGGTCTGGTCACCCTGAGCTTCATGGACAACGTACGGGTGGATCTGATGGCCTACCTGTTTGGCGACCTGCTCTCGGTGCAGCCCATGGACCTGCTCTGGATCTACGGCGGCGGCGCCCTGGTGCTGCTCACCCTGTGGCGGCTCTGGGATCCCCTGCTCTCCATGACAATCTCGGAAGAGCTGGCCCGGGTGGAAGGGGTGCGGGTGGATGTGCTGCGCTGCGTGCTGATGTTGCTGATAGGCCTGGTCATCGCCGTGGCCATGAAGTTCGTCGGGGCGCTCATCATCACCTCCTTGCTGATCATTCCCGCCGCCACCGCCCGCCGCTTCAGCCAGACTCCGGAGCAGATGGCCGGCTTTGCCGCCCTGACAGGCTGTCTCGCCGTGCTGGGGGGCCTTGCCCTCTCCTGGTATCAGGACACCCCGGCCGGTCCCTCGGTCGTAGTCTGCGCCACCACCCTCTTTGTACTGGGCCAGTTCAAGCGCACCTGACCCGCTCCTGATGGCCCTGGTCTCGCCAGTGCCATCAGGCCTTCCGAATCAGACACCTGCGTCGTGGGCTGCGCCGTCCATTCTGCATAGGGCCCCCAGCCCGTTCAGACGCGCCTGAGAGGCTCGTTTTCCCCGGGTCTCAGGCTCGCCTGCGACTCCTGCCACAGCCACTGACGCAACCGGCTGATGGCGGGTTCATGGGCGCGCGAGCGCTTGAAGACGAAATAGAAGTTGTCGCCGGTCTCGAGGGCGTGCAGGGGCAGCCGCACCAGACGCGGATCTTCCGGCTGCAACATGTAGTCGTTGATGAGCGCCATTCCCTGATCCCAGTTCGCCGCCTCCAGCGCGAGCAGGATATGGCTGAAATGGTGCACCCTCGCCTCGGGGGGAATGCTCAGCCCCCCCATTTCGGCCCAGCGCCGCCAATCTTCCCCCTTCTCGCGGTAGATAGCCTGGATGGAGAGCAGCGGCAGCTGCCACAGGGTAGCGGGCCACTCCCCTTCCACCTGCTGCCACATCCGGCGACTGCACACCGGCATCAGCCGCTCCCGATAGAGCAGATCGTGCATGTAGCCCGGCCCTTCGGGGGAGACGGTGATGAAACCGTCCGCCACCCTGTCGGAGAGCTCGGGATCTTCCGCCACCATCTCCAGGCTGAGATCCAGCTCGGGATAGAGCTGGCGCAGCCCGGCCAGGCGCGGGATCAGCCACTTCACCGCAAAGGAGCTGTAGACCGCAAGCCGCACCCGCATCTCGCCTCCACCGCGCAACTGCTCGCTGCTCTGGGCAATCTGGACCAACCCGGCGGCGATCCCCTCGAAATAGATCTCCCCCTGGGGTGTCAGGGAGAGCAGCCGCCCCTGGCGCAGCAGCAGCCGCTCCCCCAGAAAATCCTCCAGCAGACGGATCTGGTGACTGACCGCACTCTGGCTGACATTGAGCTCCAGGGCGGCGCGGGAAAAACTCAGCAGGCGGGCAACCACCTCGAAATATTGAACGGCGCGCAGGGGGGGCAGCTTCATTATCCAAATTTCTCATGCGTGATGATTTTTTATCATTTTACTGGATAACAGGCCGCGGGCTACCCTCCCCTCATCTGAATCTGGAGGTGGTATGAATGCAGTCGGGATAGGCATCCTCTATCTGGTGCTCGGCAACATGGTGGCGGTCTTCTCCGATGCCCTGGTCAAGGTGCTGGAGCCGGACCAGCCCATCTTCCAATTTGTCTTTTTCCGCCAGCTCTCCGCGGCCCTGCTGCTCGCCCCCTGGCTGCTCTGGTCCTGGCGGCGCAACCCGCCGGTAGCCCTCAAGTGGCACCTGCTGCGGGCCCACATCTGGGCCGTCGGTGTCTGCCTGATGGTGGTCGCCCTCACCCGGCTGCCGCTCGCCACCGCCAACGCCCTCTTCTATGCCGCCCCGCTGCTGATGGTGCCGCTCGCGGTCTGGCTGGCGGGGGAGGCACTCTCGCGCCAGAAGGTGCTGACGGCGCTGCTCGGCTTCGTCGGAGTGCTCATCGTGCTGCGCCCGACCGAGGTAAACTGGGCCGCCCTGGCGGCGCTCGGGGTGGCGCTCTCCCTGGCGGTCAACAACCTGCTGATCAAGCGCATCCCGCTCCAGCAGCCCATCGCCCAGACCCTGTTTTTCACCAATGTGCTGAGCATGCCCTTCATCCTGGCGCTGGCCTGGTGGGAAGGGGGCGAGTGGCAATGGCAGATGTGGTGGCCCGCCTTCGGCTCCTCGGCGCTCATCATGGTCTACGCGGGGCTGTGCGTGATGGCCTATCGCAAGGCGGAGGCGAGCAAGATCGCCTCGGCGGAGTACACTGGGCTGCTGATGGCGGTCGCCATCGGGGTCTGGCTGTTTGACGAACAGCCAGGGCTGCCGCTGCTGCTGGGGTGCCTGTGCATCATACTGCCGCTGGTCGCCATGGCCCGCAGCAAGCCCAAGCCCCAGGCCGAGCCGGCGCTCTAGCCTGCCGGGTCAAGCAGGGGGGCGACCCTCTGCTGCAGATGGGGGATCACCGCCTGCTCGAACCAGGGGTTCTTCCTGAGCCAGAGGGTGTTGCGCGGGGACGGGTGCGGCAGCGGCAACCAGGCCGGGCCATAGTCCGCCCAGTGTCGCACCGTCTCGGTGAGCGATCCTTTCGCCGCCGCCCTCAGGTAGTAAGCCTGCGCATACTGGCCGATGAGCAGGGTCAGCTCGATGTTGGGCAGCAGCATCAGTACCTTGTCGTGCCAGGTGGGGGCACATTCCGGGCGCGGCGGCAGATCCCCCGACTTGCCCCTGCCCGGGTAACAGAGCCCCATGGGCATGATGGCGATGCGGGATTCATCGTAGAAGGTGGCCTTGTCCACCCCGAGCCACAAGCGCAGGCGATCGCCGGAGGGATCGTCCCAGGGGATGCCGCTGGCGTGTACCCGGGTGCCGGGGGCCTGGCCGATGATGAGCAGACGGGCGCGCTCGTTGCCGCGGATCACCGGCCTTGGGCCGAGCGGCAGGTGGGCCTCGCACAGGCGGCAGGCCCGGATCTGTTCAAACAGGGGATCGAGTCGGTTCATGGGCCCAATAGTACCAGAGTTTTCTCCCCGCTCCCGCTTGTGAAAGGGGCGGCGGATACTTATCATGCAGCCGCCATTGTTTAGTTTAATAAACGGAGAGAGATGAAGAACTGGATGGGCACCGGCAGCGCGGCCCTCTCATTCGTGCTGTGGGGCATGCTGCCCCTCTATTACCAGTTCATGCCCGAGATCAACATGTGGGAACTGCTTTCCCACCGGGTGCTCTGGTCCGTGGTGCTGCTGGGAGGCCTGCTTCTGCTCCTCGGCCAGCGGGTGCCCTGGGGGGCCCTGCGCGGCGATCCCCGGCAGCTCGGCCTTGTGCTGCTGGCGGGCCCCGTGATGTCCATCAGCTGGTGCATGTTCACCTGGTGCCTGACCACGGGCCAGGTGCTGGCCACCAGCCTCGCCTTCTTCATGACCCCGCTGTTCAACATCGCTTTTGCGGTGCTCTTCCTCAAAGAGAAGCTCACCCCGCAAAAACACCTGGCGGTGGCGCTCGCCCTGGCGGGGCTCGCCTACATGCTCTTCTCCTACGGCGAGCTGCCCTGGTTCTCCCTCGTGATGGGGGCCAACTTCGCCCTCTACGGCCTCATCAAGAAGAAGGTGAGACTGGACGCCGGTACCAGTCTCTATCTGGAGTCCCTGGTGCAGTTGCCCGTCGCCCTTCTCATCATCGGCTGGCTGACCTTGCAGGGCACCAGCCAGTTTATGGCCGGTGACTGGACCGATCGCCTGCTGCTGATGGGCAGCGCCCCCGCCACCCTGCTGCCGGTGGGGCTGTTCTGCTATGCGGTGGCGCGCACACCCATGAGCACGGTGGGGCTGCTGCAATACATAGAGCCGAGCCTCGCCTTCCTGCTCGCCCTCTTCTGGTTTGGCGAGATCCCGGATCCGGTGAAATCCGTGGGCTTTGCCTTCGTCTGGGCCGGCCTGCTGGTGAGCCTGCTGCCCCTGCACCGGCTTGGGCGCCAGCGGGCCAGGTGGCGCACCTCGTGACCCTCGCCACCCCCACTCCCTCCCGCTGGTTTGTCTATCTGGTGCGCACCGGCACCGGGGCACTCTATGCGGGGATCAGCACGGATCCCGAGCGGCGACTGCGTCAGCACCAGAGCGGCAAGGGGGCCAGAGCCCTGCGCGGCAAGGGCCCCCTCTCCCTGGTATGGCAGCAGGAGGTCCCCGGCAAACGCGAGGCGCTGCGCCTCGAGTACCGCCTCAAGCAGCAGAGCAAGGCGTTCAAGGAGCGTCTGGTAGACGAACCGGCGCTGTGGCATGGCTGGAGCCTTTCCTGGCTTGCCAACCCACACACCGACCCTGTGTCGCCCCCATAAAAAGGGCCACTGCAAACAGTGGCCAAGGAAGGATGCGAAATCAGGGAGGCTTAACGGTAGGTGTTCGACTGCTTGCGCCTGTTGCTGAGGAGCCAGCACACCACCAGCACCACCAGCAACCAGGGCGCCAGCTTGATGATGAGGGCAAACATGCCGGCCAGGGCGCCAAACAGCACGAAGACCCCGCTCACCAGCAGCATGGCCAGCACGGTGAATCCGGTCAGCGCCATGCCGATCAGCACCAGGATCAAGACGATAAATTCCAGCATGTTGTGCTCCTCACGGGCTTGCACTTGCCGACGGGGCGATCCGGAGATCACCCCAGCCAGCGTTGAAGTTCACGGCGGGGAGGCATGACGAGCACCCCCACCAGATAGAGCGCCAGGGCCAGCGGCGGCATCAGGATCAGGGCGAGCAGGGCCACCACCCGCACCGTCACTCTGGACACCCCCAGCCCTCTGGCAAGACCGGCGCAGACCCCGGTCAGCTTGCGATGGGCGAGATCCTTGGGCCAGGGTGTCATGGTTATGCCTCCACCTTCTGACCCTTGAGCCGGGCCAGTTCCCGCTCAATCTCGTCGTTCAGCTCCAGCTCGCGGAACTGGGCCTCGAGGGACGGATTCTGCCCCAGGGTCGCCGCCTCTAGCTGGGCCTCCAGCTGATCGACCCGGTTCTGGAAGCCGTCGAAGCGGGCCACCAGCTCGTGCATGCGCTGGTTGTCCACCTGGGCACGGGCGCGGATGCGGCTGTGGGCGGTCTGCTCGCGCAGGGTCAGCATCTTCTGCTTCTCCCTCGCCTCGGTCAGCTTGGCCGCCAGCCGCTCGCTGTCGGCGGTGAGCTGGGCCAGCACCTCGGCCACCCGCGCCTTGTCCTCTTCCAGCCGCTCGCACTGCTTCATCTCCGCCAGCTTCTCGGTGAGGGCGGCACGGGCCAGATCTTCGCGGCCCTTCTGGATGGCGAGTTCGGCCTTGGCTGCCCACTCCTGGATCTGGTTGCGCAGCGCCTGCTGATGGCGCTCCAGCTGTTTCTGTTCGGCGATGACGCGGGCGGCCTGGGTTCTCATCTCGACCTGGACCTGCTCCATCTCCTCGATCATCAGCCGCAGCATCTTCTCCGGCTCTTCGCTCTTGTCGAGCAGGCTGTGCAGGTTGGCATTGATCACGTCGGTCAGGCGGCTGAATACGCTCATGGTCTGGCTCCTTGTTGATAGGGTGTCACTCTCTTCCCATGACATTACAAGAGCCGTGCCAGAATGTTTTTTCCTTTATTTACAATAAGATGAAAGTTAACGATGGATGTTCATTGGATACAGCGTGGTGAAAAAAACCAACAAGATGGTAATTTTCACCAATAAAAAAGGGAGCCAGCGGCTCCCTCTCTTCTCTGCAACCGGGCTCAGGCGGCCGGCCGATGGCCAAGCTTGCCATCCAGCTCCGCCAGCTTGGCTTCCATCTTCTCCCGGCAGGTGTCGGAGAGCTCGCGGATGCCGGCGGCGCCGTGCTCCTTGCTGCACACCGGGGCCATCACCTCCAGCAGCACCTCGCCGTTGTCCCAGCGGTTGAGATCGACCTGACCGAAGTAGCTGGAGCAGACGATGGGCACCACGGGCACCTCGGCCTGGACGGCAGTGTGGAAGGCCCCCGCCTTGAACGGCAGCAGACCACGCCCCTGGGAGCGTGTCCCCTCCGGGAACATCCAGATGGAGGTGCCGCGATGCTTGATGCGATCCACCACCTGGCCGATGGTGCCGATGGCGCGGGAACGGTTGGAGCGGTCGATCAGCACGTTGCCGGAGAGCCAGAAGATGAGGCCGAAGAAGGGGAGCCACAACAGGCTCTTCTTGCCCACCGCCACCACGCCGGGCTGCACGGCGCCGGTCACGGTGAAGATGTCGTAGTTGCTCTGGTGATTGCAGACGTAGACCGCAGGTCCCACCGATTTGACCTCGTCGGCCACCGTCACCCGGACCTTGAGGCCGATCAGCGGGCAGACCGCATGATACATGCGGGCGAAGACATAGACGTTGTTCGGGTGGCGCGGGCGCACCAGACAAAGCAACAGGCCGAACAGGAACCAGAAGACGAGCAGCAGTGCCAGCAGCAGCACACGGGCAAGTTTGAGCATCGAACACCTCGGAATTTGACTCGGCGCAGTATACTGGTCCCCCTTTTAGCGAACAAGCGTTCGCCAGACAGAACCGACCAGCCCCGGACGCCACCGGCCACCCCGGCTTGCCCCACCCGCCATTGCCCGCTAGGATGTGGCCATCTTGATGAACGGGGCGAGCATGATTTTGCAACAACGCGCGGCGACACGACTCCTGCTGCTGGTCTGCCTGCTGGTGCTCAATTGCGCGGCCCAGCCGCTGGCCCGCCTCGCCCTGCTCGATCACGCCGTGAGTTGCCAGACCCTGCCCCAGTTCGCCTCAGCCGACGACCAGGCCGACAAGGGCACGCCCGCCAGTGTGCAGCCCAGCAGCTGCCAGCTCAACGGCAAGTGGCTGAGCGCCGCCAGTCTGCTGTGCGTGGAGCAGCTCTTCTTCGCCATCGCCTTCGTGATTGCCCTGCTGGTGCCCCTGTCACGGCGCGCGCCGGCACTGCCTCCCCCCATCAATGTCTCGCCCCCGGAGCGGCGACTGCACCTCACCCTCTGCGTCTGGCGGGAATGAGTTCAGCCGCGCTTTTTCAGCCTGCTGTCACTCATTTTTTGCGAGACCCAACACATGTCGAATCTCTTCAAGGCGGCCCTGCTACTGGGCAGCCTGCTGTGGCAATCCAGCGGATTGGCCAGCGATACGGGGTGGCTCACCCGCCCCCAGAACAGTCACGCCAAGGTCAGGCTGCAAGCCGACCGCAGCGTCCCGGATCAGACCCGCATCCTGCTCGATGTCCAGCTGGAGTCAGGCTGGAAGACCTATTGGCACAGCCCGGGTGAAGGGGGCATAGCGCCCCAGATCCTGTGGGATGAGCCGGTCGGCGACTTCCAGTGGCACTGGCCCACGCCGCGTCCCTTCGAGGTGGCCGGGCTCAGCACCCAGGGCTATCAGGAGCAGGTACGCTTCCCCCTGAGCCTGGGCTACCCGGCCGGGCAGCCGCTCAAGGGCACCTTGCGCCTCTCCACCTGCAGCAACGTCTGCATCCTGACCGACTACCCCTTCACCCTGGCGGCGGATGGGCAGGCGCCGGCCGGTTTCGACTTCGCCTGGGCCCGGGCCATGAGCACCCTGCCACAGACGCTGCCCGCCGACACCCGGGTCGAGCTCGGCTACCAGCACAACCTGCTGCAACTGCGGGCCGAGCGGGTCGAGGGCTGGCAGACGCCTGCGCTCTTCATCGATGCGCTGGAGGGGGCCGAGTTCGGCAAGCCCGCGCTCGAGGTAAGCGGCACCACCCTGATCGCCCGGGTGCCGGTCAGCGATGGCTGGCAGGGGGATGCCCCTGACTTGCGCGGCCAATCCCTCGGTCTGCTGCTCGGTAGCGGCGAGCAGGCCTGGCAGACCCGCGCCACCATCGCCGATCCCCTCGCCCTGCCGGCCCCCGAGCAGCCACTTCTCTGGCTGCTGGGGGCGGCGCTGCTCGGCGGTCTCATCCTCAACCTGATGCCCTGCGTGCTGCCGGTGCTGGCCCTGAAACTCGGCACCGTGTTGCAGCAGCAAGAGAGCGAACAAGGAGGCGTGCGCAAGCAGTTCCTCGCCGCCAGCGCCGGGATAATCACCTCCTTCTGGGTGCTGGCAGCTATGAGCAGCCTGCTGCGCGCCACACAAGGGGCGGTCGGCTGGGGGATCCAGTTCCAGAGCGCCGGTTTCATCGGCTTCATGGTGGCGGTGACCCTGCTGTTTTGCGCCAACCTGCTGGGGCTGTTCGAGATAAGGTTGCCCAGCAACCTCAACACTCGCCTCGCCACCCGCGGCGGCGAGGGGCTCGGTGGCCACTTCCTGCAGGGGAGTTTCGCCACCCTGCTCGCGACCCCCTGCTCCGCCCCCTTCCTCGGCACCGCGGTGGCCTTTGCACTGGCGGCGCCCCTCGGCCAGCTCTGGCTCATCTTCACGGCCCTCGGCCTTGGCATGAGCCTGCCCTGGCTGCTGGTGGCGGCCCTGCCGCGCCTCGCCCTCTGGCTGCCCAAACCGGGCCGCTGGATGGGGCGACTGCGCATCCTGCTCGGGCTGATGATGCTGGGCTCCAGCCTCTGGCTGGCGAGCCTGCTTGGCAACCATCTGGGCAGCACGGCCACCGGCTGGCTGATGGCCGCCATGGTGCTGGCGCTGCTGATGGGCATCCTCTGGCGCTATGGCCTGCGCGGTTTCACCCTGGCCCTCTCTCTCTCGGCACTCATCGGCGGCGCCCTGCTGCTGGGGGGCGCCCTCACGGTGAAAGGGGGTGGCAGCGTCGATCGCATCGCCTGGCAGCCGCTCTCCGAGCAGGCCATCGCCGACGCCCTGGCCCAGAACAAGCGGGTCTTCGTGGATGTCACCGCCGACTGGTGCGTCACCTGCAAGGCCAACAAATACAACGTGCTGCTGCGTGACGAGGTGCAGCGCGCCCTGTCGGCCCCGGACGTGGTGGCCCTTCGCGGCGACTGGAGCCGGCCGAGCGATGCCATCTCCGCCTTCCTGCGCCAGCGCGGCGCCGCCGCCGTTCCCTTCAACCAGATCTACGGGCCCGGCCTGCCGGAAGGGGAGATCCTCTCTCCCCTGCTGGACAAGGCCGACTTGCTCGACAGCTTGCACAAGGCCGGCCTCGTTCAGGCCGATGCCACCCATTTCTAAGGAGAATGCCATGAGACTGCGAACCCTGACCCTCTGCACCGCCCTGGTAGCCGCCACCCTGGGCACCCCCATGCTGCACGCCGCCCCCTTCACCCCGGAGCAGGAGGCCCGCATCAAGGAGCTCATTCGCGAGACCCTGATCGCCAACCCCGGGATCCTCGACGAGGCAGCCGAATCCTGGGAGAAACAGAACGCCGCGACCCAGCAGGCCCAGATGGGTGACTTCATCAAGGGCAACCAGGACGTGCTGTTCAACAGCCCCACCAGCCCGCGCCTCGGTGCCAAGCATCCCAAGCTGACCCTGGTGCTGTTCACCGACTACAACTGCCCCTACTGCAAGCAGTTCGACCCGGCGGTCGCCAAGCTGCTCGCGGCCTATCCGGACGATCTGGGGCTGGTGATCAAGCTGCTGCCGTTCAAGGGACAGACCTCCGCCAAGGCAGCCCAGTACAGCCTGACCCTGTGGCAACAGGATCCTGCCCGCTTCCTCCCCCTGCACGACAAGCTCATGAGCAAGCAGGGGATGCTGACCGAGACGGACATCAACAAGGCGCTGGCCGCCACCGACAACCTGACCCTCAAGCCCGCAGGCAAGGCCACCGAGGAGCTGCGCAACAGCCTGCGCATCGGCACCCTGCTCGGCGTGCAAGGCACCCCGGCGACCCTTATCGGCAACCAGCTGGTGCCGGGTGCCATTCCCTATGACGAGCTGGAGCAGCTGGTGAAAGCCGAGCTGGCCAAGCGGAGCTAAGCCATGGCCGAGGATGCAGGTATAAAGGCCCCCCGCTGGCGCCGCTGGGGCAAGGAGGCGCTCTGGCTGCTGCTGATGGCGCTCGTCATCACCACCCTGGTGGATCTGTGGCGCAGCCCCACCCTGCCGGCGGGGGCCATGGAGGCCCCCTTCACCCTGCAGGACGGCACCACCACCACGCTGGCCGAGCAGAGCCGCGGCAAGCCCCTGCTGGTCTACTACTGGGCCAGCTGGTGCGGGGTGTGCCGCTTCACCACTCCCACGGTGGAGCAGCTCTGGCAGGAGGGTGAAAATGTGCTGACGGTGGCCCTGCGCTCCGGCAGCGATGAGCCGTTGCGCGCCGGGATGGCGAAGAAGGGGCTGACCTTCCCCACCCACAACGACGAGTCCGGGGATCTGGCCGCCCGCTGGCAAGTGGGGGTGACGCCAACCTTCCTCGTCATCAAGGATGGGGCTCTGGTGAGCAGCACCACCGGCTGGAGCAGCGCCTGGGGGCTCAGGTTGCGGCTGCTCTGGGCAAGCTGGTAGCCCCCTTCATGCCAGAGATGCAAAGAGCCCGGTATCGCTACCGGGCTCTTTTTCATCAGAGGGCTGACAACCCGCCCTATTGGGCGGCCTCCATCGCCCGCTTCTCCAGATTGGCCTTGATGTCGAGACGCTCAGACTCCCCGATCACCCCGTCACCGTTCTTGTCCAGGCGAGAGAAGAGCGCCTCCTGCCGCGCCATGAACTGGGCCCTGGTGGTCTCCCGCGACGGCTTGAGCTGGCTCATCCGCTCCGGGACCGGCTTGCCAGCCTGTTGCATCACGCCAGCCAGCTTTGCCAGGTTGGCCTCTTTCTCGGCAACCGACAGCACGCCGTCACCGTTTTTGTCCTGCAAGGCGAAGCGCTGGGCGGCGCGCTCCATGAACTGGGCCCTGGTGACATCCCCCATCAGCGGCGAGGCGGGCAATATGTCGCTGGCAGAGGCGGCACTGCCTGCCAGCGCGAGCACGAAAAACGCGGACTTGACCATGGCGATGACTCCTTGTGACGGCAGAATACGGATGGTTCGGACAAGAGGGGGCCGGGCAACGCCGGGGCCTGCCGCCCCCCTCTGCCAGTGTAGCCCCGCCGCCATCTCGCACCGCCCGCTCTTTTCGTACAGAAAGACCGCACTTTCATGGCAGAGGCGCCGGCTTTCCGTTAAAATCTCCGGTTTTTGCCGAGCCTGGTTTGCCGACATTGCGCCACCAGGTCGACACAGGATGAATTCCACCATGCCAGTGAGGCAGGATCCGTCATGAACAACTACTTCCGGGTGTTGGGCGTCAAGTCCAACGCCAGTGAAAACGACATCAAAAAAGCCTATCGACGGCTGTCGAACCAGTACCATCCCGACAAGCTGCACGGGGCGAGCGAAGAAGAGAAAGAGCAGGCAGCCGCCCGGCTGCACCAGGTAAAGCAGGCTTATGAAGTGCTGTCCGATCCGAAACAGCGGGCCGCCTTTATCAAGGATTTCAACAACGTCATCGTGACCGATCCCGCTGCTGCCATGCAGGAGATGTGGGACCAGTTCTACCCCTGAGCCACCAGGCAAGAAGAGCGACTATGCAAAAAAAATGGGACCAGGCACGGCTCAAGGCCCTGCAAAGCGATGCCAGCGAGAACATCGAATCCTACCGGGATCAGGATGACCCCAAGGGGCTCGAGCAGTTCACCGACCAGATGAAGGCCCTGCTGCTGGCCGACATGAGCATGCTGGAGTTCATGCCCGAATACCTGCCGCTCGCCCTCTATGGCCGGGTGCAGTTCCCGGCCAAGGCCAAGTCGCAGTGGAACAAGTGGCTTGCCAGCGGTGAGCAGCCCTCCTGGGACGAGTTCAAGGTGAGCGTCGGCTTCAGCAACGCCGTCCTGCCGCTGGTCAAGGCGGTGCGGGCACAGAGCGAAGATCAGCTGATGGAAGCCTGCGCCGTGCTGTTCCTGCTGGACAACCCGCAGCCACGCGACAGCCACCGCGCTGATGACGATTACGAGCTGCGGGACGAAGAAGAGGAAGACGGGGAAGATGCCGACGCCGACTACCACGGCGGCAGTGGCCGCTATGGTGATGACGACGGCGAGCAGGATATGTACGACGAAGTCCGTTTCTAATTGGGGCAAGGCATGAGCAACAGTCTGATAGAAATTACCGCCATCGAGATCAAAGAGCTGGCCGTTATCGAGCCGAAGCAGGCCAGCGAGAAGTTCGAGCTGATCGCCAAGACCATGTCTGACGATCAGCTGGCAGAAGTGATTGAAAACATTGATATCGTTACCCTGACCCAGATCAACGGCCAGCACGACATCTCCTTCCCTTCCATCATCTCCGAGCTGATGACCCCGGAGCGGATCCGCGACATCGTCTGCCAGCAGCCCCTCTACTGGGAAGAGGCGATCAAGAACAACGCCGACGAGCTGCAACAGCACACCTTCGACTTCCTCAACTACCTGATCCGCACCCAGGAGAGCGAAGCCAAGCAGCGGGAGATCCTCGAGTGCGTGGCCGAAGACCCGGCCGGTCTCTTCTACCTCGCCATCCCCTTTATCGAGTTCTATCGCGGCGATCGCTATGAAGAGGACGAAGGCTATCGCGACGTGCTGCACGCCGAAGAGGAAGATCTCGAAGAGTCCCTGCGCTACAGCGAGCGCCAGCAGGCCGAAGACAGCCACGACTACGCGCTGGACGACCCCCGCAGCCTCTTGATGCTCATTCGCGAGCTGGCCCCCGAGGTGGAAAAATCCATCAAGTCGCTGCTGCGCAACGAGCACTCCACCTGGGACGGCATCATCAACAAGTTTGCCGCCGAGCTGGTGATGCAGGCCAAAGAGAAGAACAAGGTCGAGGAAGACGAGTACGGTGACGTCGACGACATGTTCAGCTTTCTGGATTAAGGAGCCCATTCATGCAGTTAGTCATTCGCGATGCCAACCAGGGCCCCTTTCTGACCCAGGTGCTGCGCTTTGGCCGCGACAACGAACTCTTGAGTCAGCAGCAGCTCGCCGCCATCAAAGGCAAGGCGGTGCTGATGAGCCTCAAATTCGCCGACAAGTACTACAACAAGTACAAGATGCACCTGCTGGAGCAGGCCGCCCACGACGTCATCGGCGTGGTGAGCCTCGGTCTGCAGGAGCTCTCGGCGCGGGATCCGGCCAAGGCGCTGGCGCTGCTGCAGGCGCCGGAAGGCCCCATCAAGCCGTTCCAGAAAGGCTGGTCGATGCTCATTACCGTCAGCCCCAAGCAGGCTGGCAACAGCCTCTACGGTGACGTGGATGCGCGGCTCTTGGACAAGATCTCCAGCCCGCCCGATGTGGAGGAGTGGCAAGGGTGGCAGGAGTACGAGAAGGCGCTGACCGAGCACAACAAGAGCCGCCTGATGGCGCTCATCGACCAGCACTTCTTCGCCTGCGAGAGCGACCACCCCACCATGGAGGACAAGCTGGCCGAAGCGCTGCTCTACCGCATCCTCTGCGGCAAGGGCAGTGGCGCCGCCCCGCTCAAGGTGAAGCAGGATCTCAAGCGCAAACTGGCGCGGGAGATTGAGCTCGACGAGGGCTGGTACGACACCGGCTACCTCGCCGCCCAGCTCACCCTGATGCTGAACGCGCTGCCCGCCGACATGGCCGCCGCCCTGCGTCAGGAGCTGAGCCCTGGCTTTGTGCCCAACCTGCTGCATACCCTGGGGTTTGTGCGTCAGTACCAGCAGTTGCAAAAAGAGGACGCCTCGCCGGAGAAGCTCGACAACATGGAGATGCGCGCCGGGATCCGCCACCCCCTGCTCGGCTGGCCCCTCTACCACGACTTCTAAGGGGCCATGCACCCTTGCAGGACGGCACTTGCCTCTCCTCCCACAACGCCCGGCTTGCCGGGCGTTGTCATCTTTGCAGCTCGCAGATGGCGGCGCCGACCCTATCGGGCAATGGTCCACATGGCGCTCTGCATCCCGGTCTCCCGAAAATCGATCACCACGGGATAGTCGTTGCCACAGCCCGTCACCGTCCAGCGCTCCTGCCAGTGGCGACTGCCCGGCTCCCCCTCGGGAAGTTGCAGTACCACGGGCACGAAACGCTCCGGCGCGTCACACCCCTTGGTGGCCACCCAGGATGCGACCCCCACCATGGCATCCCGGATCAGCTGCTGATTGGCCAGGGTACCTTCCTGCACGGGTTCACTCGGGCTGGCCTCGGCCTGGCACACCAGGGGGAAAAGCAACAGCAGGGCACAGGGTCTCATCGCACCTCCAGAGGGGTCAGTCAAAAAGTGGTTCGTTCGGGGCTTTCATCATGACCCGAAACGGCGCCAGACAGAAGAGGCCACCAGGGGGGAAGCAGGCGCAGGATCCGGGGCGCAGTGGCGTGCACGCAAGTCGGACTACCTCCTAAGCGTCATTGGCCTACATTTTGTCAGGGATATAATGACTCCCCCATACAAGCCGCCGGGGAACGAGCCGTGAGCAAAAAGCCGGACCGCATGACCGCCATGCAGCAGATCATCGACGCCGTGAAGGCGGAATTTCCGCTCTATCAACCGGATACCTTCAAATGCGGGCCGGACAACACCTGCATCGGCTGCCCCAAGAAGCTGATGGAGCTGGTGGATACGGATCTCTGCTACTGGCAATATCAGATCGATCGCGGCATCCCGCCCAGCTTCGACGAGCTCAATCGCTTCGGCAAGATGTGCAAGAATATCCGCCGGGCTCTGGTGCGCAATGGCCGCATTCCCGCCTGACGAAAATCAATATGCTGCCTTCATCGGTTTTTTGTGATGGTTTTATCCACCAGAATGAATCACCACCTTATTTAATGGCTAGGCACGCCTTGTTCACCGCCTATCGCGCTGATGGCAGACGCAGGTTCATTGCCCCAAGGAGCACAATATGACTCAGGAAAGCATCCAGACCCGCTACACGCTGGATCCCGCCCTTGCCAGCGCCACCGAACTGGAGCAGGCCATCGCCCGGGCCATTGAGGCCAACAAGCAGGACTTCTTCCCCCTGCTGGAGCGGCTGGTGGATGTGGGTGACAGCCGGGTCAAGCTCAGCCAGAAGGATCCCCTGCGGGTGCTGGGGGTGGAACTCGACGAGGCTCGTACCGGCGGCACTGCCCGCCTCAGCTACGAATCCAACTTTTCCGAGAGCTGCCGCCTTATCGACGAATACGACCAGCACCAGACCAGCGTGGCCTTCACCCTCGACGGGGATCAGCTCGTCTTCGATCTTGAGCTGCCCATTGCCTGGAACTTCGACAACTAGGGCCACTCCCCGCCTTCGCTCAGCATCCTGCCCATCACAAGAAAGGAGCCTTGCCGGCTCCTTTTTACTGACTCACCGCATCGCGCGGCTCGTCCCGCCCTCTGCTTCACATCTCAGGTGAGGTAGTAACGCCACGACCGGACCGGCTCGGCGAAACCGACCCGGATGCAGAAGGGCGCCAACTCGTGATTGGCCTGCTCCAGGCTGAGGGTCTGATGGCTGTCCTCCCGGCACCACTGCACAAACTCGCCGCTGTTGAAGCTGTAGTGATCCCCGTGAAAGGTTCCGTGTGCCTCGATCAGATCGATGGCTTTGTCGATCTCCATGATTCGCCTCCTGGCATTGTGCTGCTCCCTTCAAGCTTAGCGAGCGGGGGCGATGGGCGAAGCCTAATCGTCGACGCCCTTGGCACCGTAGCGATGGGCCAAAAAGGAGAGAAGAAAGTTGCTGGCTGAACAGTGGTAGCCGATTCTCACGACGCATAAAGATAATGTCTGCAGCAACTCACATATTTGAGCAAAAAGGCTTCATACAAACCCCAAGCACAAATACTCTACTCAACTAATCATGTTGGAATCTCGATGTATGACTAAATAACTGATCCCAATAGTGCTACACCTTCGCTGTACCATAGCCATTCCCCGGGAAAGGAGACACGGTATCCATGAAGTGTTTCACTCGGGCCAGCAGGCTGGCCATTCCTCTGCATTGATGATTGCGCGTGATGGTTTCATGTAACTTGTGCCACAGCCGTTCGATGTGATTAACCCAAGGGCTGTAAACTGGCTGGAACACCAGGCAGAACTTGGGGTTCTTCTTCAACCATCGCTCGGTCTGTTTGCTTTTGTGAATGATGTAGTTATCGAGGATCA